>CAYSAR010000001.1:0-15802 GCA_964428985.1 uncultured Gemmatimonadaceae bacterium
TCGAACAGGTGATCCGGAGCGACAGCAGCGATCGCCTGCGCCGGACGGCGGTACGTGCGCTCGGCGCGCACGAGAGCCCGCGGGCCCGCGCGGCGATCCGCGCGCTCGTGGAGAACAGCGCGGCGCCGGAGAACCTGCGGCTCGAGGCGCTCTCGACGTTCGATCGCGGGTCCGGCTATTCGTTCGTCCCCATCCCGCTCGCGCCGACGGCCCCGCGTCCGGCGGTGGCCCCACGGCCGGCGCAGGGAGGCGGGACCGAGGCGCGTGCTGCCGCCGCCGCGCAGCGCGAAGTGGAGCGGGAGCGGCGGGAGCTCGAGCGTGAGCTGGAGCGCGCCGCGCGCGAGAACGCCCGCGTCATCTCGACATCCCAGTCGGGCGGTGTCAGCGTCATCACGCTCGACGGCCAGCAGTGGCAGCCGTCCTCGTCGCGGCGCATCTCGCCCGACGACGCCGCGTGGCTGCGCGGCCTCTACCCGCGGCTCGAGACGAACCGCCTCAAGTCGCGCGCGGTCGCGGTGCTCGCCCGCTCGGGTGACGACGCGACGCTCGACTGGCTCATGAACCTCGTGCAGCGCGAGGAGGAGCCGGCGGACATCCGCGCCACGGTGCTCTCGCGCCTCGGCCGCGACCTGCCGATCACCTCACTGATCCGCCTGTTCGATGGCGCGGCGAACCGGACGGTGCGCCAGCAGATCGTGTCCACCCTCGGCGCGCGCAAGGAGCCCGAGGCGACGGACAAGCTCTTCGAGATCGTCCGCAGCGGCACCGATCCGCAGCTCCGCCGCTCGGCGATCGGCGCCCTCACGCGCAAGAACGACCCGCGCACCACGCAGCTGCTCCTGGAGCTCATCGACAAATGAGGACGATCATGGGAATGCTCGGGGCCGTCGCGCTCTCCGCGATGGCCGTCGGCCTCGCCGATGAGGCGGGTGCGCAGGGTGGGTCGCTCGATCGCCGCGTTGCCGCGGTCGCGGACGGTCAGGTGGAGTTCCATTTCGCCTCCAACGAGGACACCTGCGGCGACGGACTGCGCTTCCTCCGGACGGGCGAGGACTCGTGGTACGGCTCGTACATCAGCACGAGCGACCCGACCCTGCGCGCCGCCTGCGCGCGGGGTCCGGTGCGCGTGCTTCTGACGATGGTCGATCGCGAGGTCGTCCGGATCGAGTCGTTCATCGGGCCGCTCCAGCACGCCGATGTCGCGACGGACCTCGGCGCGATCCCGGCGCGCGAAGCGTCGACGTGGTTGCTCGGGCTCGCCGCGCGCGTCGACGGCCGGCCCGCGCGCGACGCGATCCTGCCGGCGGTCCTCGCCGATTCATCGGCGCCGACACCGGCATTGCTCGCGATCGCGCGGGACACGGACCGTCCTCGCGAGACGCGGCGCAGCGCGATCAGCTGGCTCGTGCGTGCTCCCGACGCCTCGGTCTCCGAGGCGAGCCGGACGCTGTCGACGCTCGCGCGCGACGAGTCCGACGCGCCGGCCGTACGCCAGTCGGCGCTCAACTCGCTGATTCGGCTGCCGCGCGGGGCCGGGATCGCGCCCCTCACGCAGCTCGCACGCGAGACGAACGACCCGTGGCTCGGCCGTGAGGCAATGCGCGTGCTCGCTCGCAGCGGCGACCCGCGGGCCCGTGACTATCTGCGCACCGCCGTCGCCGATACCAGGCTCGCCGATGACCTGCGAGCGGCGGCGATCACCGGCTTGGGCAACGAGATGGCGACCGGCGCTGACGCGCGGCTCATCCGCGACACCTGGCGGTCGCTGACCGAGACGAAGACGAAGGAAGCGGCGCTCAGCGCGATCGGGTCGATCGGCGGCGGCGCGAACGCTGAATGGTTGATGGGGATCGCGCGAGACCGCGAGCAGGCACCGGCGCTCCGTCGTCGCGCGGTGACGCTTGCCGAGCGCGCCGGCGCGACCGGCGTGCAGCTCGGCCAACTCTTCGACGCGGTCGAGGACACGGACACCCGCAGCACGATCATCACGGCACTCGGGCAGGAGGGATCGAAGCCGGCGCGCGACAAACTGCTCGCGATCGCGAAGTCGACCGAGATCCCATCCCTGCGCCGCCGCGCGATCACGGCGCTCAATCGATACGACAGCGCAGAGGTGCGAAGAGCGCTCGCGGAGATCGCGACGCGGCCGTAGCGGCCATGGTTGGATTCACCGCCGAGTCGCCGAGGTGCAGGCGAGGGCCGCCGGGCACGGTGACCGCACTTGAAGGGGGCTTCCGGGCGAGATCTCTGCCGGGAAGCCCCCTTCAAATGCAGCTACTCCCTACACCTGCATCACCGCCGCGGCGGGCCGTGTGATGCGAACACGGTCGTCTTCCCCGCCGCATCGAACGTCAGCACATCGTACCGGTCGTAGTTCGTCGGCGATCCCTGCTCCATGCCCGGCGAGCCGACCGGCATCCCCGGCGCCGCGATGCCCCGCACCTTCGGCTTCTCGGCCAGGAGTCGCTTCACGTCCGCGGCCGGCACGTGTCCCTCGACGACGTACCCGCCGACGACGACCGTGTGGCACGACTGGAGCGTGGCCGGGACCCCGAGCTCCGCCTTCACTTTCGCGAGGTCCGCGGTGTTGATCTCCCTCGCCGTGAAGCCGTTTGCGCGGACGTGGTCGACCCAGTTCTGACAGCAGCCGCACGTCGGGCTCTTGTAGACCGTCATCTCAGGCAGCTTCTGCTGCGCGCCAAGCCATGACGCGCCGGCGGTCGTCGCGAGCGCGGCGCCGAGCGTGCCACCGAGCGCGGTGCGCAGGAAATTCCGTCGTTCCATGAGTCTCGTCCTCTGGGCGTCAGCGACCGACGCCGGCCAATGCGGTGATGATCAGCAGGGCGAACTGCGGCCCCTTGTAGGAATCCGGCGTGTCCTCGTACCACTCCTCGGTGCCATGCGCGCCGCCGCCGCGCCCGCCACCGTCGACCGTGATTGCGGGGATGCCGATCGAGATCGGCAGGTTCGCGTCGGTGCT
Organism: uncultured Gemmatimonadaceae bacterium; assembly: GCA_964428985.1. Taxonomy (GTDB): domain Bacteria; phylum Gemmatimonadota; class Gemmatimonadetes; order Gemmatimonadales; family Gemmatimonadaceae; genus Pseudogemmatithrix. Next base: position 2,981 of record CAYSAR010000001.1, read on the forward strand.
CGACGCGCTCGTGCGCGGCGTCCACCCGACCGCGCGCGCCGCGGCCATCGCGACCTGGACGATCGGCGCATCGTCGGCTTGCGCGCCCGTCGGGCGGATGCCGATCGTGTCGTACTTCACCGTGATGTCGGCGCGCGAGTTCGGCCAGCGCGCCTTCTCTTCCATGACGGCGGTATCGACCGCCGCGCGGATGCGCGCGTCGATCCTCGCGAGCTCCTCCGCCGACTCCGAGCGCATGTCGATGTCCATCTGTGCGAGCGGCGTGATCGTGTTCACGCTCGTGCCGCCGCGCACGATGCCGACGTTGAAGGTCACGCGCGGGCGAGACGGCACCTCGAGCGCGGCGATGCGCGCGATCGCCCGGCCCATCGCGTGCATCGGGTTCGCCATGCCGAACGCGCCGTAGCTGTGCCCGCCCGGTCCCTCGAACGAGATCGTGTAACGGTGGCTCCCGACCGCGCGCGAGACGATGCTCGCCTGGCCGGCGCCGTCGACCGAGATGAAGTAGTCGACCTTGTTCGCGCCCGTGTACTCCTTCGTCAGCAGGTGCCGCACGCCGCGTAGGTTCCCCGGCCCTTCCTCGCCGACATTGCCGACGAAGATGATGCGGCCGCGTGGCTGCACGTTCGCTTCCTTCACGACCTTCGCAAGCGTCAGCACGACCGCGAGACCGCGGCAGTCGTCGCCGATGCCCGGGCCGTCGATGCGGTTCCCGGCGCGCGTCGTCTTGACGTCCGTCTCCTCGGGGAAGACGGTGTCGAGATGGCCGGCGATCATCACCGTCGGGCCACTGCCGCGTTGGCCGAGTTCGGCGATGACGTTGCCCTCGGCGTCGATGCGCGTGTCAGCGAAGCCGAACGAGCGCAGGCGGCGCTGGAACTCCTCCGCCCGCCGCTGCTCCTTGAACGGCGGCGCGGGCACCTCGCAGATCGAGATCTGTTGCTCGAGCGTCCACGCTTGCTGCTGCTGGATCAGCTGCATGGCGCGTTGGACGGTCGCGTCGGCGGTCGCGAGCGGGGGGGTCTGCGCCGCGAGCGGCGACGCGCCGAACGTCAGGGAAAGCGCGACGGCCATCGCGCGCGGTAGGAATCGGGATGGGGTACCGTGCATATTCGGAATGTACCCCCGGAGGCCGATGCCCGCCCATCCCTGGTTGGCCCAATATGACGAGGGCGTGCCGCACGCCATCGGCACGTATCCCGAACGCACGCTGCTCGACTTCCTCGATGACGGGGTCCGGGAGCGACCCCATGCGAGCGCGCTGCTCTTCAAGGGCCGCGCGATCTCATGGAAGGAACTCGACGATGCGAGCGATACGCTCGCCGTCGCGTTCGCGAAGCTCGGCATCGCGAAGGGCGATCGCATCGCCGGCCTGCTGCCGAACTGTCCGCAGTTCCTCGTCGCCGAGCTCGCGGCGTGGAAGCTCGGCGCGATCTTCATGCCGCTCAACCCGACGTACCACGGCGATGAGCTCGCGCGGCCGCTCGCCGAGTCGGGCGCGACGGTCGCCGTCGCGCTCTCGCTCGCGCACGCGGCACTCAAGGAGGTGCAGCCGCGCACGGCGGTGGCGCATGTCGTGATCACGAGCATCAAGGAGTACCTGCCGCCGATGCTGCGCGTGCTCTTCACGCTGCTCAAGGAACGCAGGGAGGGGCACCGCGCGTCGCCGCAGGCGGGCGACCTCTTCCTCGCCGAGCTCGTCGCGCGCCATCGCGGCGAACGGCCCGACCGCGCGCGACGCGCGACGCCCGACGACGACGCGATGCTCCTCTTGAGCGGCGGCACGACCGGCACGCCGAAGGCGGTTCGCGTCCACCACCGCGGCATGGTCCAGACCGGCGTCCAGGTGCTCACGTGGATCGGCGGCGTGATGAAGCCGTGGACCGACGTCTATTGTGCGCCGCTGCCGCTCTTCCACTCGTACGGATCGTGCGGCGTGCAGACGGTGAGCTTCATCGGGCACAACCCCATCGCGCTCGTGCCGAACCCGCGCGACCTCGACGACCTCGTGCGCACGATCGAGAGGACACGCCCGGCGGTCTTCGCCGGCGTGCCGACGCTGTACAACGCGCTGCTCGGTCACCAGCGCGTCGCGGCGGGCAAGGTCGACTTCAAGTCGATGCGCATCTGTTTCTCGGCCGCCGCGCCGCTGCTCGCCGAGACGACGCGACGCTTCGAGGAGGTCACCGGCGCGCGCATCGTCGAAGGGTATGGGCTCACCGAGTCGTTGCTCGCCGCGGTCATGACGCCGCTCAAGGGCAAGCGGAAGCAGGGTTCCGTCGGCGTTCCGCTCCCCGACGTCCTCGTGCGCATCGTCGATGCCGACGATCCGTCGAAGGAACTGCCGCCAGGTGAGGATGGCGAGATCCTCCTCAGCGGTCCGCAGATCATGCGCGGCTACCATGCGTCGCCCGAACAGACGCGCGAGATCCTGCGTACCGACTCGACCGGCCGGCGCTGGCTGCACACGGGCGACCTCGGCCACTTCGACGAGGACTGGCATCTCTTCATCACCGACCGGAAGAAAGACCTCATCAAGCCGGGTGGCATGCAGGTCTGGCCGCGCGAGATCGAGGAAGTGATCGCGCTGCATCCGGCGGTCGCCGAGGTCGGCGTGCGCGGATTCCCCGACGAGCGGCGCGGCGAGGTCGCGGTCGCGTTCGTCGTGCGCCGCATGGGTCAGCCCGTCACCGAGCACGACATCCGCGAGTGGTGCAAGGAGCGACTCGCGCCGTACAAGGTGCCGTCGCGCGTCGTCTTCCGAGACGCACTGCCGAAGTCACTCGTCGGCAAGGTGCTCCGACGGCTGCTCACGGAGACGCCGGAGCCAGGCGCGTGAGGGTCCGCTCAATCGTCGCGTGCGTAGCGCTGTCGCTCGGCGTCGGCGCGTGCGCGCGGTCCAACGTCGTGACGTCGAGCGAGTCCGCGCGCCAGCCGCGCGTGCTGCTCGTCTCGCTCGATGGCTTCCGCTGGGACTACATCCAGCGACCCGGCGCGGTCCGCCTGCGCGAGCTCGCCGCGCGCGGCGTGCGCGCCGAGGCGCTCGTGCCGTCGTTCCCCTCGAAGACCTTCCCGAACCACTACACGATCGTCACGGGTCTCCGGCCCGCGGAGCACGGCATCGTCGCGAACGCGATATACGACTCGACGCTCGGGCGCTTCCGCACGAGCGACGCTGCCGCCCAGCGCGACGCACGCTGGTGGGGCGGCGAGCCGATTTGGGTCACGGCGAAGCGACAAGGGTTGCGCACCGCGTCGATGTTCTGGCCCGGCTCCGAGGCGGCGATCGGCGGGTGGCCGCTCGACTGGACCTCGCGCTACGAGCACACGTTCCCGCGCGCCGAGCGGGTGACGCGCGTGCTCGATTGGCTCGCGCTGCCGCCCGACTCCGCGCCGCACTTCATCGCGATGTATCTCGCCGATCTCGATGACGCGGGGCACGACTTCGGGCCCGATGCGCCACAGGTCGACAGCGCCCTCGTCAAGGTCGACAGCGTCATCGGCGCGCTCATCGATGGCATCCGGCGGCTCGCGCTCACCGATGTCGTGAACATCATCGTCGTCTCCGATCACGGCATGACCGAGACGAGCTCGCGACGGCTCATCGTGCTCGACTCGCTCATCGACCTCGCGACGATCGACGTGATCGACTGGACGCCCGTCGCGGCGATCGTGCCGCGTGACGGGGATGTGGAGCGCGTCTACCGCGCGCTGTACGGACGCCATCCGCACCTTCAGGTCTACAAGAAGCGTGAGGTACCGGCGCGCTGGGCGTTCGATGATCACCCGCGCATCACCCCGATCGTCGCCGTCGCCGACGAGGGATGGACGATCGTGTCGCGCGCGCAGGTCGAACGGCGGCGGGCGCTGGCGCCGCGGGACACGATGTGGATCGGCGGTCAGCACGGGTACGATCCCGCGCTCCGCTCGATGGGCGCGCTCTTCATCGCGGCGGGCCCCGGCATCGCCGAGGGGCGCGTGGTGCCGGCGTTCGGCAACCTTCACGTCTACCCGCTCATGGCGCACCTGCTCGGTGTGCGCGCCGCGCGCACGAGTGGACAGCTCGATTCGGTGGCGATGGTGCTCCGCCGCTGATCGCGCCGGCGGACGCCCTCAGAACTCGCGGCGCTTCATCTCCTTGAACATCTTCTCGCGCTCTTGGTCCTGCTCGTCCGTCACGCGTTGGGGGGCGGTCGCGTCGTAGGTCTTCGCTTCGACGTTCCGCGGCTTCGCCTGCTTCTGCATCTTCTTCACGAGGTTCTGGATCGACTTGTCGTCCAGGCGTGACATCGGTGCCCTCCGGGGCTAGGTACAGAATGGTACCCGCGAGCCGCGCCATGAGCCACCACGGAGGACCCGGGCATGCCGAGCACCGATCAGAAGCCGCGCGACGACGAGATTGACGTCCACGGTCTCTCCCATCCGGGGAAGGTGCGCTCCGAGAACCAGGACCATTTCCTGCTCGCGTCGATCCATAGGCACCTTCACGTCATCCAGACCAGCCTCGGGCCGAAGCAGCATCTCCCGCTCGCCGACGAGCGGGTCGCCTTCCTGGCGATGGTCGCCGATGGCGTCGGAGGCGGACCGGCGGGCGAAGAGGCAAGCTCGACGACACTCGAGGTCGCGACGGACTATGTCGTGAGTTCGAGCAAATGCTACTACCAAGCGGACCCGAACGAGGCGCAGTTCATCGAGACGCTCCAAGCCGCCGCGCTCAAGTCACACGAAGCCGTGCGGCAGCGCGCGGCCATGGCGCCGGGCAAGTCGACGATGGCGACGACGCTCACGCTCTGGATGGGCGTGTGGCCGTGGTACTACCTGCTGCAGGTCGGCGACTCGCGCTACTACCTCTACCGCGAGGGCACGCTCACGCAGGTGAGCCGCGACCAGACGATCGCCGAGGAGCTCGTCGCGAAGGGCGTCATGACGCGCGCGGTCGCGCAGAAGTCGAAGCTCGCGAACGTCCTCTCGAGCGCGATCGGCGCCGAGGAGGCGGTTCCCGTCGTCACGCGTCTCCGTGCCGACTGGGGCAACGTCCATATGCTCTGCACCGACGGCCTGACGAAGCACGTGAACGACGAGCGGATCGCCGAGGTCCTCGGCACGATGACCTCGGCGCGTCAGGCCTGCGAGACGTTGCTGGAGCTCGCCCTCGAGGACGGCGGCACGGACAACATCTCGATCATCATCGGGCGGTCGGTCCCGCGTCCGTAGCCGGCGTCACGACCACTGGCGCCTTCGCGCGGCGCCAAAGCCAGCGCACGACGAGGAAGACGAGCAGGAACGGCAGGAGGGCCTTGAGCAGCGCGAACCCCGCCGTGAGCGCGAAGCCGGCGACGCTCACGAGGATGCCGCCGAACACGACGACGACGATGATCGGCAAGCCGACGACGGCGAGCAGGATCAGCACCGGAATGGCCACGACGCCGAGCACCGCGAGCAGCGGCAACCCGACCCACTTGAGCAGGAAGCCGAGCGGCAGGATCCACGCGAGCCACGCGAACGACTTGAGCGCCGTGCGCGCGAGGAAGCCCTGGATGACGAGTGTGCGGAGCAGCGACCACATGGGGACCTCGAGGTAGGCCGACGCGGTCCCTACTTGCGGTGCGGCCTGGAGGTTTCGGGGAGCAGTGTCGAAGTGACCCACGCATGCCCGGGCGACAGCTCCAGCGCCTTCTCGAACGCGTCGCGCGCCTCGTCGCGCTTGTCCTGTTCCGCGAGTGCGATCCCGAGCCAGATCCAGGCGTCCTCGCGCCCCCACGTCGGCGCCGGCGCGACGCTCGAATCCGCCTCGAAGAGCGCGATCGCGCGCCGGAACTCGCGCTCGGCGGCTCGCACGCCGCCATCGAACGCGCGTGGCGCGTATAGCCGCGCCATGCCATTGAGCAGTGCGACGCGCGGGTCGTTCGGGGCGAGCGCGAGCGCCGTGTCGAGCTGGCGGTAGACGCGCGGCTCGAGGCGCATCGCGTCGAGCGTGCCGCCGACGCGCGCGCGTTCGCGCATGACGATCGCGCGCAGGGCGACCGCGCCGCCCCCTCCGCCGAGCGCGACGGCGCGGCCCAGCGCGCGGTCGGCTTCCTCGAGCAAGCCGCGCGCCTCGACATCCCGCCCGACGCGCATGAGCGCACTCGCCCGGCGGTGGAGCGCATACCCGAGGTCGTACTGCACGACCAAGTGATCCGGCGCCTCGCGCGCCTCGAGGCGCAGGCGCGCGATCGCGAGCTCGAGTCGAGACCAATCGGCCTGCGCGATGGCGGTCGCGACGACGTCGCGCAGCGAGTCGATCGGCTGCGCGGCGGCCGGGCGATCCCATGCGCCGAGCGGTCCGCACAGGAGTGCGAAGCCCGTCAGGATCGCCAGTCGCTGCGCGCTCACCGCCGCCTCACATCGCCGGCTTGCGCGCGGGACGCTTGAACTCGGCGCCGGGCGCCCACGCGGGCCACTCGCGCGAGTTCGCGAGCTGCCGCGTGAACGCGGTCACGATCTCGCCCAGTTGCACCGCGCCGCGGAAGTCCCACGACTCATCGAACTCGTCGCCGGGCTGGTGATAGCGCTTCGCGGTGTAGTCGTCGCCCTGTTGCTTCGCCCACTCCGGCGTGCGCCCGACAAAATCCTCGCCTTCGCCGATGCTGACCGACGGCACGCCGGCCTTCGCGAACGAGAAGTGGTCGGAGCGATAGAAGAAGCCGCGCTCCGGATACGCGTCGGGCGTGAGCCGCATGCCGCGTGGCTCGATCATCCTCGCGAGCGACGGACCGAGCGAGCTCTTCACGTCGCCGAGCACCGTGAGGTCGCGCACCTCGCCGAGCACGTTGCCGCCGTCGACGTTGAGATTCGCGACGATGTCCTCGGTCGGCACGAGTGGGTTGAGTGCGAGGTACTCGGAGCCGAGCAGCCCGCTCTCCTCGGCCGTCACGAACGCGACGAGCGTCGAGCGCTTCGTCGGTTCGCCGCGCGCGAGCTGTCGTGCGACGGCGAGCAGCACCGCCGTGCCCGACGCGTTGTCGACGGCGCCGTTGTAGATCGAGTCACCTTCGACGGCCGGACCGATGCCGAGGTGATCCCAGTGCGCCGAGAGCATGAGGTGCTCGCGCTTCGCCTCGGGGTCGGAGCCTTCGATGATGCCGACGACGTTGTTGCTCTCGAGGTGCTGGACCGTGTTCGTGAACGAGACGTCGAGCGAGATGCCGAGGTCGACCGGGCGGAAGGACCGCGCCTCGGCGCGACGCTTGAGCTGCGCGAGGTCGTGGCCGGCGCGCTTGAGCAGGGAGTCCGCGGCGTCGCCGGTGATCCACCCGCGGAAGCCGAGCGGGGCCGGGAGCTTCGGGTCGCGCGGGAGCATGCGCTGCTCCTTCGCCCAGCTACCGACGACCGTCGCCCAGCCGTAGCCGGCGCGCTCGGTGTCGTGCACGATGAGCATGCCCGCAGCGCCGCGACGCTCGGCTTCCTCGAACTTGTAGGTCCAGCGGCCGTAGTACGTCATCGCCTTGCCGCCGAAGAGCTCGGGTTCGCCACGCGGCGCGGGCGGGTCGTTCACGAGGACGAGCAGGATCTTCCCCTTCACGTCGACATCTTTGAAGTCGTCCCAGCGGTACTCGGGCGCGGTCGAGCCGTAGCCGACGAAGACGACCGGCGCGTTCGCGCCGCTCTCGGTGACCGACGCGCCGGCCCAGACGACGACGTCCTCGGGGTAGCGCAGTGCGGAGTGGCTAGCTGACGCGGCTGTGTTGGTGCGTCGGCCAGTCGCGATCGTCGCGCGTGCCTGCACGTCCTTTGACGCGACGATGTCGATCGGCACGCGCTGGAAGTACGACGTGTCGTTGCCCGGCTTCACGCCGTACGCGCGGAGCTGCGAGGCGAGGTAGAGCTCGGTGAGCGCGCCGCCGCGGGTCGCGGGGCCGCGGCCTTCGAGCAGGTCGCTCGAGAGGAAGCGGATGTGGGCGGAGATCTCGTCCTGCGAGATCGGGGGGACGGCGGGCTGTTGTGCACCGAGGGCGGTGGCGCCGGCCGCAAGGAGAACGACGCCGGTCAGCAGCCTGCGAACGGCCGTTCGTGGAAGGGATGAGTCAAGGCGTGTCATCCCATGAAGATACCCCACACCGCTGACGATGGGCTTACGCGCGCTGCGTCCGCCGGATCAAGAACGCGAGTGCGATGCCGATGAGCACGACGATCGCCGCGCCGAACGGGAGCCCGGCGCGCGCGTTCTCGTCGAGGTCGAGCAGCGGGCCGAGCGATGCGATCATGATGCCCGTGACGACGCCGTAGACGAGTGCGAGCGATGGCGCCCAGCGCGCGCGGCGCCAAGTGCCGATGGCAGCCGCGAGCGCCGAAGTGCCCGATGCGAATTGGAAGGCGGTGAGCAGCGGCGGGTCGGTGTTCCAGCCGACGAGCGCGCCCACCGACTGGTGGATCGCGTTCACGGAGAGCAGCACGAGGATGACCGCGATCGCGATCGTTCCGGCGCTGCGGCGGCGAACGGCTTCACTCATCGAGCATCGCTCCTCATCCAGGTTCCTGCCAAACTACGGGTCGTGCCATAGCTTCTCCGTCATGCGAAACCCGCTTCTCGCCGTCGCGATGCTCGCGCCGTTCGCGATGCCGCTCGGCTCCCAGGAACCTCGCCCCGCGACGACCGCCCGTCCACCGGCCACGACCCCCTATCGCGATGCTCGGCTTCCTATAGATGCCAGAGTCCGCGATCTCGTTGCACGCATGACGCTGGAAGAGAAGTTCTGGCAGCTCTACATGAGCCCGGGCTCGCGAGATGATGCGTCGCATGACTACTCGAACGGCGCGTTCGGCTTGCAGATCGAGGTCGACACGACGGCGCCGCTGGAGCGCATGGCCCGCGCGCACGCCGATCGCATCAACCGCATCCAGCGCTACTTCGTCGACAGCACGCGCCTTGGCATCCCGATCATCCCGTTCGATGAGGCGCTGCATGGCCTGATGCGCGCCGGCGCGGTCGCGTTCCCCCAGGCGATCGCACAGGCAGCGACGTTCGATAGTACGCTCATCGCGCGGGCGAGCGCGGCGGTCGCGCGCGAGACGGGGAGTCGCGGTATCCGGCAGGCGCTGTCGCCGGTCGTCAACATCGCGAACGACGTGCGCTGGGGTCGCGTCGAGGAAACGTATGGCGAGGACGTGCACCTCACCGAGGTGATGGGCCGTACCTTCGTGCGCGCGTTCGAGCGCGAGGGCATCGTCACGACCCCGAAGCACTTCGTCGCGAACGTCGGCGAGGGCGGGCGCGATTCGTACCCGATCGACATCAGCGAGCGCATGCTGCGCGAGCGGTTCTTCCCGCCGTTCCGCTCGTTGGTGCAGGACGCCGGCGCGCGCAGCGTGATGACGGCGTACAACTCGGTCGACGGTCTTCCCGCGACGCAGAACGGCCGGCTCATGAACGGCGTGCTCAAGGGAGAGTGGGGATTCACCGGCTTCGTGATCTCCGACGCCGCCGCGACGGGCGGTGCGACGGTGTTGCACCACACCGAGGCGAGCACCGCGACGGCGACGAAGCGCGCGTTCGCCGGCGGGCTCGATGTCGTCTTCCAGAGCGAGCACGCGCAGCATCGCCCGTATCTCGCCGCGTTCCGCAACGGCATGGTCAGCGACTCGGTCCTCGACGCCGCGGTGTCGCGCGTACTGCGCGCGAAGTTCGAGCTCGGGCTGTTCGAGCGACCGTACGTCGATGTCGACTCCGCCGCGTACTGGAACGGGCATAACGATCACCTGCTGCTTGCGCGCGAGGTCGCGCGCAAGGCGATCGTGCTGCTCAAGAACGACTCCGCCGCGCTCCCGCTCGCGCGTGACGGCCAGCGCATCGCGGTCATTGGCGCCGATGCGGTCGAGGCTCGGCTTGGCGGATACAGCGGCCCCGGCATCGCGCCGCAGTCGATCCTCGACGGCGTCCGGCTGGCGACCGGCGCTCGAGCGTCGGTGACGTACGCACGTGGTCCGGGCCGGTTCTCGGCGCGGCCGGTCGTCGTGCCGGCGGAGGCGCTCTCGCACGTCGCTACCACCGGCGCGACGCGTACGCCGGGTCTGCGCGGCGAGTACTTCGCGAACAACCGGCTCGAGGGCGAGCCGGCGCTCGTGCGCACCGACGCGCGCGTCGACTTCGGATGGACGTTGAACTCGCCCGCGCGCGGCATCCCGTTCGACTGGTACTCGGTGCGCTGGACGGGCGCGATCACCGTACCCGCCGGCGGCGTGAAGCGCCTCGGCGTCGAAGGGAACACCGGCTATCGCCTCTGGCTCGATGGCCGCTTGATCGTCGACGACTGGGCGAAGCGCGGCTTCGGTTCGCGACTCGCCGACGTCGACCTCGAACCGGGAAGCCGGCACGAGATCCGGCTCGAGTTCTTCGAGAGCACCGGGAACGCGCGCGTGCGGTTGGTCTGGGATGCCGGCGCGACGACCGACGCGATGCTCGACGCGGCGATCGACAGCGCGGTCGCCATCGCACGCGTGGCCGATGTCGCGATCGTCGTCGCCGGTGTCGAGGAAGGCGAGTTCCGAGATCGCGCGTTCCTGCGGCTGCCGGGCAGGCAAGAGGATCTCATCCGCGCCGTCGCCGCGACGGGGAAGCCGGTCATCGTGGTGCTGATCGGCGGGAGTGCGATCACGATGAGCGCGTGGCTCGACGACGTCGACGCGGTGATGCACGCCTGGTATCCGGGTGAGCAGGGCGGCAACGCCGTCGCCGACGTGCTCTTCGGCGATGAGAACCCTGCCGGACGCCTGCCGATCACGTTCCCGGTGAGCGAGGGCCAGTTGCCGCTCACGTACGACCACAAGCCGACCGGTCGCGGCGATGATTACGTGGACCTCACCGGGCATCCGCTCTTTCCCTTCGGTCACGGGCTGAGCTACACGACGTTCGAGTACTCCAACCTGCGCATCGCGCCCGACACGATCGACCCGAACGGCACCGTCACCGTCCGCGCGACGGTCACGAACACCGGCTCCCGCGCCGGTGACGAAGTCGTGCAGCTCTACGTGCGAGACGTGCTCGCGTCGGTCGCGCGGCCGATCGTCCAGCTCAAGGGGTTCACGCGGGTGAATCTGAGTCCAGGCGAGAGCCGCGAGGTCGCGTTCCGGCTCGCGCCGGAGCATCTTCGCATGCTCGACGAGCACATGGAGTGGGTCGTCGAGCCGGGCACGTTCCGCGTGCTCGTCGGGGCATCGTCGCGCGACATCCGGTTGCGCGGGGAGTTCACCGTCAAATGAGCCAAGAGGATGGCCTCATGCCCGACCCATCGCCCATGCGGATCGGCCGTCGACGCTTCCTGGGACTGTCGGGCGCTGCACTCGGCGCCTCCGCGCTCGCGCCGTCGCTGCTGCGCGCGGCGACCAGCGCGCCACGGCAGGCCCCGCGCCGCCCCCGTCCGTCCCGCCCCCAGCTCGAATGGCAGCGCGACGAGCTCGCGATGTTCATCCACTTCGGCGTGAACACGTTCACTGACCGCGAATGGGGCGACGGCACCGAGTCGCCATCGATCTTCGCGCCGACGGCGCTCGATGCACGGCAATGGGCACGCACCGCGCGCGAGGCCGGCTTCAAGGCGATGGTGCTCACCGCGAAGCATCACGACGGCTTCTGCCTCTGGCCGACGGCGACGACTCGGCACTCGGTCGCGAGTTCGCCGTTCCGCGGCGGCAACGGCGACGTCGTGCGCGAGTTCGTCGATGCGTGTCGCGCCGAGGGATTGAAGCCCGGGCTCTACCTCTCGCCCTGGGACCGCAACTCGCCCGTCTACGGCGACTCGCCGCGCTACAACGACCTCTACATCGAGCAGCTCACCGAGTTGCTCACGCGATACGGCGCGATCCATGAGGTCTGGTTCGATGGCGCGAACGGCGAGGGGCCGAACGGCAAGCGGCAGGAGTATGACTGGAGCCGCACATGGAACAAGGTGAAGGAGCTCCAGCCCGACTCGGTCATCTTCAGCGACGCGGGTCCCGACGTGCGCTGGATCGGCAACGAGCGCGGCGTCGCCGGCGAGACGAACTGGAGCACCGTCGACCCGCGCATCGTGCCCGTCCCGGGCATGACCGGCGACGAGGTCATGCGCTCGCTCACGCAGGGCGACCGCACCGGTATCGTCTGGCGGCCCGGCGAGACGGACACGTCGATCCGTCCGGGCTGGTTCTATCATCCGGCCGAGGACACGCGCGTGAAGTCGGTCGACGAACTCGTCGACATCTACTTCACGAGCGTCGGGCGCAACTCGAAGCTCCTGCTCAACGTCCCACCGACGCGCGAGGGCTTGATCCACGACGTCGACGTCTCGCGCCTGCGCGGCATGCGCACGCGACTCGACGCGATCTTCGCCGACGACCTCGCGACCGACGCGCGCGCCGAATGGGTCGCGCGCTCGGCCACTGAGGCGACCGGCACGCTGACGTTCGACCGCGAGCAGGAGATCGGCATCATCGACCTCCGCGAGGACATCTGGCAGGGCCAGCGCGTCGCGCGGTACGCGGTGCAGGGTCTCGTCGGTGGCGCTTGGCGCGAGCTCTCGCGCGGTACGACGATCGGGTATCGGAAGCTGGATCGCATCGCACCGGCGCGCGTGCGCGCGCTGCGGGTCGAGATCCTCGACGCCGTCGAGCCGCCACTGTCGCTCGCCGTCTCTCTCTTCGCACCGATGCCGAAGTAGAAGAAGCAGAGGCGGCATGCAGATAGAACCCGCATACCGCCCCGTAGCAAGCATCATCCTTCCGTACCCGGCATCCCTACCTCCCCCCGGCACTCCGTACCGCAGGGCAGTTACTGCCCGTAGAACCCTCCCGCGATCGCCTTCAACTGCT
>CAYSAR010000001.1:15812-44742 GCA_964428985.1 uncultured Gemmatimonadaceae bacterium
CTCCACAACAAGAACCTGCTTGGTCGTCGCCCCATTCGCCGTTAGCGTGACGAGATACTCCCCGGCCGGCACCGGCCCGCCGCCACCGCGGCCGAACCGGCCCCCGCCACCGCGCTGTGAACCTTCGCCCGGCCGGTCGCTCCGCATCTCGCTATTGAGCCGCGAAGGTTGCACCGCCGTCGCCCCGCGCCCGCCGCGCAGGTCCCAGTACACACGATGCAGGCCAGCACCGCCCGGCGCCGTCAGCTCGCGCACCGTCTCCCCCGCCGCATTCGTGATCACGATGCGCGCGTTGCCGCTCCCGCCCGCGCCAATGTGGTAGTTGATCGCCGCACCGTACGGTGGGTTGTCGCCGATGAACAGCTGATGCCCCTGCGTCGCGCCGAGCCGGTTCGTCGTCGAGAACTGATATGCCGTGCGCAGCGAGAACAGGTGCGACCCCTTCGCGACGACCTCATCGGTCAACTCCTGGAGCGCCGACACGTCGTTGATCCACACCGACCGACCATGCGTGCCGGCGACGAGTTCGCGTTGGATCGGATGCACCTTGAGGTCATGCACCGGCACTGTCGGCAGTCCCGAGCCGAATCGGTGCCAGCTCGCACCCTTGTTCGTGGACACGTACGCGCGCGTGTCGGTGCCCAGGTAGAGCACGTTCGGATTCACGGGATCCTCGCGGATCACGTGCACGAACGCGACGCCCTCGGTTGGTAGCCCGTCGATGATCGAGCGGAACGACTTCCCACCATCGTTCGACACGAACACGTACGGCTTGAGGTCGCCGTCGCGATGCGCATCGAACGTCACGTACACGGTGTTCGAATCGGCGCGCGACGCCTCCACGCGCGAGACCCACGTCTTGTCGGGCACCTTGCCCTTGAACCGCGGCGTGATGTCCTCCCAGTCCGCGCCATCGTTGCGCGTGAGCCAGACGCGGCCGTCGTCGGTGCCGACCCAGATCAAGCCCGGTCGGAACGTCGATTCGCCGATCGTCGTGATCGTCCCGTTGACCTCGGCGCCGGTCACGTCCTTCGTGATGCCGCCGCTCGTCTGCGTCGACACGCGGATGCGCGTCGAGTCCACCCACGAAAGGTCAGGCGAGATCACCGACCACTGGTCGCCGCGGTTCACCGACTTGATCAGCTTGTTGCCACCGGCGTAGAGCGTCCGCGGGTTGTGCACGCTCATGACCATCGGCGCCTGCCAGTTGAAGCGCAGCGTGTTCGCGCTGTCGATGCCGGCCAGCCGCCGGATGTCGGCAAGGCGCGCGGTGATCGCCGGCGTGATCGGCTTCGTCGTGTCGCCGCGCGCGACGCGCAGCGAGTCGCTCCACGGCGAGCGGCGCGGACGGCCGCCGCCCGAGCGCAACGACGCGCGTTCCATCGTGCGCAGGTTCACGCGTCCGATGTTGCCGCCCTGCGACTCGTAGAAGATCCAATCGGGATCGGTCGGGTCCTGCGCCGAGTAGAAGCCGTCGCCGCCGCCGACCTGGAACCAGTCCTGGTGCAGGATGCCGTCGCTGTCGGTGTTGCGGCTCGGCCCGCACCAGGTGCCGTTGTCCTGGAGGCCGCCGCAGATCCGGTAGAACGGCTGCATGTCGAACGAGACCGCGTAGAACTGTCCGACCGCGTGCGTGTTGATGAACTCGTACGCGCCGCCCTGATCGCGCGTGATGCCGATGCCGCCATCACCGCCGACCATGAAGTGCGTCGGGTCGTTCGGGTCGATCCACATCGCATGCCAGTCGATGTGGATGTCGTTCGCGCCTTGCGTCGCCGTCTTCCCGCCGTCGGTCGAGAAGAAGAAGTCGTTGTTCCCCCAATAGACGCGGTCGGGGTCCACGGGGTCCGCGCGCACGAGCGAGAAGTAGAACGGTCGCGTGTTGCTCTTGTTGATCTGCCGCCAGCTCTCGCCGCCGTCATCGGAGCGGTAGAGCCCGCTCGCCGTCTTCTCGAGCGGGTAGATGTCGAGGCCGATGCCGTAGAGCGGCGGGTCACCTGGATCGCCTGGGTAGTTGTAGACCTTGCGCGGCCCCGTCGGCTTCACCGGGTTCGGTGCGGTGTCGGCCTCGACCATCGCGTACAGCACCTTGGGGTTCGCGCGATGGACATCGATCATCACGCGGCCCTTGTTCTGTGTCGGGAAGCCGTTGCCCTTGATCTCGCGCCAGGTCTTGCCGCCGTCGTTCGACTTCCAGAGGCCCGAGCCAGGCCCGCCCGAGTTCATGAAGTAGGGGCCGCGCCGGAACTCCCAGCTCGTCGCCCACAGCTCGTTCGGGTCCTTCGGATTGATCGCGACGTCGATGAAGCCTGCCTTGTCGCTGACGTGCTTCGCCATGATCCACGTCTTGCCGCCGTCCTCCGTGCGATACAGCCCGCGCTCCGGGTTCGAAGCCCAGATGTTGCCGAGGGCCGCGACCCACGCGATGTCGGGGTTCGTCGGATGCACGACGATGCGGCCGATGTGACGCGTCTTCTCGAGGCCGGTAAGCGTCCACGTCTTGCCACCATCGGTCGACTTGTAGACGCCGCCACCTGGCGAGATCGAGTTGCGACCGTCCTCCTCGCCCGTGCCCGCGTACAACACGTTCGGGTCCGACGGTGCGATTGCGAGGTCACCCATCGACACGACGTTCTCGGTGTCGAAAATCGGCTTGAACGTCGTCCCGCCGTTCTCCGTCTTCCAGATGCCCGAGCTCGCGTAGACGATGTAGAACACCTTCGGGTTGCCCGGCACTGCCTCGATGTCGGTGACGCGCGCCGCCATGTTCGACGGTCCGACCGAACGCCACCGGAAGACCGCGTTCGCCTGCGCATCGAGCCCACGAGACAACTGCGCCCCCGCCGCCGCGGGGAGCGCGACGGCGAGGGCGAGGATGGTGAGGGCGGATCGAAGGAGCGTAGAGTGCTTCGCCTGTGTCATCATCCCTGTGGTCAGTTGTCCATGTTCGGCTTCACCGTCGGATACGTGATGCCGAGCTGCTCGAGGTACGACTTGTACTTCTTCGAGTCGTAGTAGTACTTCTGCAGCTCGGGCTTGTAGCGCGCCATGATCTCGGCGTTCATCCAGATCGGTGGCTTGTCGGTCGGCGAGATGAAGGGCGTGTACTTCGTGTCCTTCGTCTGCACCTCGCGGAAGTACGTCCAGGCGTCGGCGACGACCTGCGGCTTGGTGAGGATGTCCAGCAGCGTCAGCGCCTGCACCTTCGCGCCGGCCACCGCGCCCTTGTGCGCGATCGGCGTCGCCGAGGCGATCGAGCTCGACCAGTTGTGGCCCGGCAGGCCCGGGATGTTCGACGGATAGCGCAGCGTGACCGTCGGGACGTTCCAGCTCACGTCGCCGATGTCGTCCGAACCGCCGCCGAGCATCCGGCTCTCGGGCACCGGCTGGCCGAGCGCGAACTCCGCCTGCGTCGAAAGGCCCATCTCGCGTCCACCGACCTCCTTCTGCAGCGCGCGCGCGAGCGCCTGGTCGTTCTCGGTCCAGGTCGGCGCGCCGACGCGCTTGATGTTCTCGAACGTCACCTCGGCGATCGTCTTGTTGAAGTGCGCGCTCCAGCCGGAACCGACGATCATCACCGTGTCGAGTTCGACGTTCGCCATGATCGCGGCCCCGCGCGCGATGCGCTTGCCGGCCTCGAAGAGCGCCAGCGTGCGGGGATGATCGCGCTCGCGGAAGTAGAACCAGATGCTCGCCGTGCTCGGCACGACGTTCGGCTGGTCACCGCCATCCATGATCACGTAGTGCGAGCGCGTCGGCAGCTCGTTGTGCTCGCGCTGGTACTCCCAACCGTTCGCCATGAGCATCGCGGCGTCGAGCGCCGACCGACCGCGCCACGGCGAGCCCGCCGCATGCGCGCTCGTCCCCTTGAACTGGAAGATCGCCGACACGAGCGCCGACTGGCCGCTCGCGCCCCACGACACGCCGAGGCCGCTACCGACGTGCGTGAAGAGGGCGACGTCGGCGTCCTTGAACAATCCCTCGCGCACGAGGAACGCCTTGCCGGCCATCTGCTCCTCGGCGATGCCAGGCCAGAGCACGAGCGTGCCGGGGATGCGCTCGCGCGTCATGATCTCCTTCACGACGAGCGCCGCGGCGATGTTCACCGCCTGCCCGGTGTTGTGACCCTCGCCATGGCCGGGCGCGCCCTGCACGAGCGGATCGAGGAAGGCCACACCGGGCTTGTTGTTCGACTGCGGAATGCCGTCGACGTCGGAACCGAGCGCGATCACCGGCTTGCCGCTGCCGTTGCGCCACCGCGCGACCCATGCGCTCGGCATGCCGGCGTAGCCGAGCGTGACCTCGAAGCCGTTCTCCTTGAGGATGCCGGTGAGGTACTTCTGCGTCTCGAACTCCTGGAAGCCGAGTTCGGAGAACGAGAACTGGTGATCGATGATCTCCTGGATCAGCTTCGCCCGAGCGTCGATCTTCGTGAGCGCTTCGGACTTGAGCTGTTCGAGCTTCGCGGCATCAACGGCCTGCGCCGAGGCGAGGATCGGGACGGCGAGCGAGGACGCGATGAGCGCGCCCGCGAGCGTCAGGGTGCGGAAGGCCGCCGGCAGCGAGCGGCGTAGGGTCGGGGACATCGAACGACTCCTGGTGGTGGGGTGCGTCGGGCGATCCACTGACGGAGACAACGCAGCCCGGGCGCGGGGGGTTGATTCCCGGGGCGCCCGGGCCGGCTTGGTGGACAACATATGGAGCCGAAGACGCGTACTCACAAGATGCGGATCTCCATCCTTTCCCGGAAACTCCACCGCTGGGGCGCCATCGCGATCGGCTTGCCGCTCGCGCTTGTGATCGGCTCCGGCCTGCTGCTCCAGGTGAAGAAGCAGTTCCCGTGGGTGCAGCCCCACGAGCACCGCACCGACGTGCCGGTGCCGGCGATGTCGTGGGAGACGATCCTCGCGGCGGCGAAGGCGGTGCCCGAGGCGAACGTGCAGTCGTGGGAGGACATCGACCGCCTCGACGTGCGCCCCGGAAAGGGCATCCTCAAGATCATCACGACGAATCGCTGGGAGGTGCAGATGCACCTCGGCACCGGCGAGGTGCTCCAGGTCGCATACCGGCGGAGTGACCTGATCGAGACGCTGCACGATGGCAGCTTCTTCGGCGACCCGGCGAAGCTGTGGATCTTCCTGCCGTCGGGGATCGTGCTGTTCGTGCTGTGGCTATCGGGACTGTATCTGTGGGTGCTCCCCTATCTGACTCGTCGGAAGCGTGCGAGGCTGGCTCGACTGCAGACGTGAGATGGGGGATGGGAGGGGCGCGCCGAGACTGCCGGCGCGCCTCTTTCCTTACGGAGCCGTTCCTTCAGGCGCACATTCAGGGCGAGTACAGCCTCGAAGCACGCCAGCCCTTCAGGAGATCTCCGTGCGTCCTAGCGGTCCCCACCACGCCCCCGCGCTCCCTGTGACCCCTGTGGTATCAGTGGTCTCACTGCCCTATGTGCCCTCTGTGGTGATCGCCGTTGCGATGCTTGCCCTCACCACGCACGCAGCGGAAGCACAACGAACCCAGCGTCAATCATCGATCCCCTACGTCCCCGGCCCCACCTGGGAACGCCGCTCCCCCGCCCAAGCCGGCTTCGACTCCACGAGACTCGCCGCCGCCATCGCCTTCGCGATCTCGAAGGACAACCCCGCGCCGCGCGACATGGAGGAGTCCCACTACCGCTCCTTCGGCCGCAACGAACCTTTCGGCCAAGGGATCGGCCCTTTCAAGCCGCGCGGCGAACCGAGCGGCGTGATCCTGCGCGGGGGCTACGTCGTCGCGAGCTGGGGCGAACCCGATCGCGTCGACATGACGCACAGCGTCACGAAGAGCTTCCTCTCGGCGACCGTCGGTCTCGCGTTCGACCGCGGGCTCATCAAGTCAGTGAAGGACACCGTGTGGAAGGCGGTCGCGCCGACGTACCCGCTGCGCACGAGCGCCCCCGCCGAGCCCGGCTCGCGCTACGGCCAGCCGATGATGCTCGAGCTCTTCGAGACGCCGCACAACAAGCTGATCACCTGGGACGACCTGCTGCGCCAGACGAGCGACTGGGAAGGCACGCTCTGGGGGAAGCCCGAGTGGGCCGATCGTCCGGCACGCGACGCGAGCGAATGGACGACGCGGCCGCGCCGCGCGCCCGGGACGACGTACGAATACAACGATGTACGCGTGAACGTCCTTGCGCTCGCCGCGACGAACATCTGGCGTCGCCCGCTCCCCGAGGTGTTGCATGAGCATGTGATGGACCCGATCGGTGCGTCGCGGACGTGGCGCTGGTACGGCTACGACAACTCGTGGATCACGCTCGACGGTCGCGCGGTGCAAGTCGTGAGCGGCGGCGGCCACTGGGGCGGAGGGATGTTCATCAACGCGTGGGACATGGCGCGCTTCGGCCTGCTCACGCAGCGACGCGGCATGTGGGGTGACCGGCGCATTCTCTCCGAGGAATGGGTGCGCATGTCGCTCACCCCGACCGCGCCGCAGCCGACGTATGGCTTCATGAACTGGTTCCTCAACACCGACCGTCGCTGGATGCCGGCCGCGCCGGCGAGCGCGTTCGGGCACGTCGGCAACGGCACGAACCTCGTCTTCGTCGCGCCCGAGCAGGACCTTGTCATCGTCGTGCGCTGGATCGAGAACGGCGCGATCAACGAGTTCCTCGGCATGGTGCTCGGGGCGATCCGGTGACGGACGGAGGGAAGATGTGTGGCAACGGGCCGATGGAGCGCGGACGAGTGGCCGTTGCGCTCGGCTTGCTCGCGGCGGTCGCGACGATCGCGCCGGCGCTCTCGGCCCAGACTCCCTCCCTCGCGACGCGGGTGCACGAGTGGCGCGCCGCGCGGCAGCCGGAGATCGTGCGCGAGCTCGGCGAGCTCGTCGCGCTGCGCAACGTTGCGAGCGACAGCGCCGACATCGAACGCAACGCGCAGCACCTCATCGCGATGCTCGCGAAGCGCGGCATCACCGGTCGCGTGCTGCGCCATCCGAACAGCATGCCCGCCGTCTACGGTGAGCTCCGCGTCCCCGGTGCGACACGTACGGTCATGCTCTACGCGCATTTCGACGGGCAACCGGTCTCGGCCGCCGATTGGAGGTACCCGCCATTCGAGCCGACCGTACTCAATGCCGCGCTTGATGCCGGCGGCACGCCGGGGACGGTGCGCGCGAATGCGGACGTCGGCGAGTACCGCCTCTACGGCCGCTCGGCGAGCGATGACAAGGGGCCGATCGTCGCGATGCTCAATGCGCTCGACGCGCTGCGCGCGCTCGGGCAACGGCCGAGCGTGAACCTCAAGTTCTTCTTCGAAGGCGGAGAAGAGGCCGGCTCGTCGGGGCTCGGCGACCTCATGTCGTCGCACCGCGACTTGCTGCGCGCCGACCTCTGGCTTCTCTGCGACGGACCGGTGCACGCGTCGCGCCGTCCGCAGATCGTCTTCGGGGTGCGCGGCGTCATGGGCTTCCGTCTCACGACGTTCGGGCCGAGTCGCGCGCTGCATAGCGGTCACTACGGCAACTGGGCGCCGAATCCGGCGGCCGAGTTGGCCGAAGTCATCGCCGGCATGCGAGACAGCGAGGGACGCATCAAGATCGCCGGCTACTACGACGACGTGCGCGAGTTGAGCGCCGCCGAGCGCGCCGCGGTCGCCGCGCTGCCGCCGACCGATTCCGCGCTGCGCCAGGCATTCGAGCTTGGCCGCACCGAGGGAGACGGGACAATCGGTGAGCGCATCATGCAGCCGGCGATGAACATCCGTGCGCTGTCGGCTGGCTCGATCGCGAACGCGGCGAACGCGGTGCCGGTCAGCGCGTCTGCCTCGATCGACCTGCGCCTCGTGCCCGACCAGGATCCGGCCCGCGTGCGCGAGCGCATCGAGCGGCATCTCCGCGGGCTCGGCTATCACATCGTTCACGACACACCGACGCGCGAGCAGCGTCTCGCCCACGAGCGTCTCGTGCATCTCGACTGGAGCGAGAACGGCTACGCCGCGTATCGCGTGGACGCCGGCGCGCCGTTCAGCCGAGCGATCGCGACGCTCACGCGCGAGGCGCTCGGGGAACCGGTGCTCGTGCCCATGCTCGGCGGTTCGCTGCCGGTCTCGATCATGGTCGGCGCGGTGAACGCGCCGATGGTCACGCTGCCGATCGTGAATCATGACAACAACCAGCATGCGGCGAACGAGAACTTGCGGTTGCAGAACCTCTGGGACGGCATCGCGTTGCTCGCGACGGTGATGGCCGGGCTCGACCGCGAATGGGGGAGGGTGGTGCCATGACGATCCGCGTCCGCACGGCGACGCTCGTCGCGCTCGCCATTGCGACGGCGGCATGCGCGTCAACGCCGCGCGGCGATGACGCCGAATGGTCGCTGCTCATCCAGGGCGGCACGATCGTGGACGGCACCGGCGCCCCGCGTTTCACCGGTGACATCGCCGTGCGCGGCGACCGCATCGTCGCGCAGTCGCGCCGCCCGCTCGACGCGCGCCGCGCCGCGCGCGTGATCGACGCGAGTGGGCTCATCGTCGCGCCGGGCTTCATCGACCTACATGCGCACATCGACCCGCTACTGCGCATGCCCGACGCGCAGAGCCACGTGACACAGGGCGTGACGCTCGCGCTCGGCGGTCCCGACGGCTCGTCGCCGTGGCCGCTCGCCGCGTACATGGACTCGGCGCAGCGCAGCGGGCTCGGCATGAACGTCGCGTACCTCGTCGGGCACAACACCGTGCGGCGTGAGGTCATGGGCACGGAGAACCGTGCGCCGACGGCCGCCGAACTCGCGCGCATGGTCGCGCTCGTGCGCCAAGGCATGGGCGAGGGCGCGTTCGGGTTGAGCACCGGGCTGCGTTATGTGCCCGGCTTCTACTCGAAGACCGATGAGGTCGTCGCGCTCGCGCGCGCGGCCGCGGACTCGGGCGGCATCTACACGTCGCACTTGCGCGAGGAAGGGCTCGGTCTCTTCGAAGGAGTCGGCGAGGCGATCACGATCGCGCGCGAGGCGCGCATCCCGGTCGTGCTCACGCACCACAAGGCCGTCGGCCAGCCGATGTGGGGCAAGAGCACCGTCACGCTCGCGATGGTCGATTCGGCACGCGCCGCCGGGCTCGACGTGATGATCGACCAGTATCCGTACACGGCGACATCGACGGGGCTCTCGGTGCTGATCCCGCCTTGGGCGCTCGCCGGCGGCCGCAACGCGCTGCGCGAACGGGCGATGGATCCGGTGACCGGCGACAGCATCCTGCGCGGCATCGTCGAGTATCTCAAGACCGACCGCGGCGGTGGCGACACGCGGCGCGTCCAGTTCTCGCGCGTGTCGTGGGATCCGACGCTGGAGGGGAAGACGCTGTTCGACTGGGCCGAGCGGCGCGGCGTCGGCGAGTCGCTCGAAGCGGCGGCGAAGCTCGTGCTCGAAGGCGAGCTCAATGGCGGTGCGTCGATGATCTATCACGTGATCGACGAGCGCGACGTCCGCCGCATCATGGCGCACCCGCAGACGATGATCGCGTCGGACGGGCGGCTCGCACGGCCCGGCGAAGGCGTGCCGCACCCCCGCGCGTACGGCACCTTCCCGCGCGTGCTCGGCCACTACGTGCGCGAGCAGGGTGTGCTCACGCTCGAACAGGCCGTTGCGAAGATGACCGGCATGCCGGCGAGGCGGCTCGGCCTCCAAGGGAAGCGTGGCTGTGTCGCGGTCGGCTGTGCGGCCGACATCGCGATCCTCGACGCGAGCACCGTGGGCAGCCGCGCGACGTTCACCGACCCGCACCACTACGCCGACGGCATCCCGTTCGTGATCGTGAACGGCACCGTCGTCGTCGACGGTGGGCGCTTCGGCGAGGCGCGACCGGGGCGCGTGCTCCGGCGGTGAGCGCTGTCTGGCGGCTGTTCGTCGTGCGCGCGTTCTGGTTCTGGCTCGCCGCGCACGCGCTCGCCGCGATCGTCATCGCGCTCGCTGCGGCGTTGGCGGACCTCCCGCCGCCGGATCCGGGCGTCGGGTCGGGCGTCTGGATGCTTGGCGTCGCCGGCATGATGCTCGTCGCCGACATCCTCCGGAATCGCGAGCGCCTGCTCCTGCATGATCTCGGTGTCCGACTCCGCGCCCTTATCCCGCTCGTGCTCCTGCCGGTCGCAGGACTCGAAGTGATGGTCGTTCTCGTGCGAACGCATGTCGGCTGAGGTCCTCGCCGCCGACTGCGTGGGCAAGCGTTTCGGCGAGCGCAAGGTGCTCACGTCGGCGTCGCTACGGGCCATCGCGGGACGATGGACGGCGCTCATGGGGCGCAACGGCGCCGGGAAGTCGACCTTGCTGAAGATCGCCGCCGGCGCGGTCGAGGCGGATTCGGGGACGGTGCGGCTCGATGGCACGATGGTCGAGCGCCCGCACACCGCGCTGCTCGCGCGGCGCGGCGTCTTCTTCCTCGCCGACCGGGATCTTCTCTCGCCGCGCTACACCGTGCGTCGCCAGCTCGAGCTCTTCCGATCGCGCTTCCCCGGTGGCGATGTCGACAAGGCCGCCGAGGCGGCGGGCATCGCCGAGCTCATCGACCGCAAACCGCACGCCCTCTCGTCGGGCGAGCGTCGACGCGCCGAACTCGCTACGGCGATCGTGCGCCGGCCGCGGTGTCTCCTCGCCGACGAGCCGTACCGCAACGTCAGCCCCATCGACGCTGACGCGATCTCGCGTGCGCTCCGATCCCTCGTCGCGGCAGGGTGCGCGGTCGTCGTGACGGGCCACGAAGCGACGACGTTCCTCGAGCAGGTCGACCACGTGACGTGGTGCGACTCCGGCACGACGACGGAACTCGGCTTGCCGCGCGATGCCATGCGCAACGAGCGGTTCGCGGCGGGGTATCTCGGCTCGTCGACGACCTGAGAATCCGGGACCGTCCTCGGGCCGTAGGGAGTCCCATGCTCTTGGGACGCATCCACCTGGCCACGGCCATCGCCGCGCTGGTCATCGGCGCCTACGTCTTTCTCGGCACGCGAAAGGGCACGCGTCTGCATCGCCGGGCCGGCTGGGCCTACGTGATCGCGATGCTCGCGGTGAACGTCACTGCCTTACTCATCTACCGACTCTTCGGCGGCTTCGGGCCGTTCCACGCCGCGGCGATCCTGAGCCTGCTCACGACGCTGGCCGGCGTGATCGCGGCGCGGGCACTTCGCGGCCGGCGCCTGACGCGAGCGCGCACGACCGGTGGCCTCGACGTCGCCGGCCATCACTACATGTGGATGTCCTACTCTTACCTCGGCCTCGTCGCCGCCGCCGTCGCCGAGACCGCGACGCGCGTGCCGGCGTTCCAGCCCGCGCCCGGTCAGGGCGCGACGTTCGGAATCGTCGTCGCGGTCGTGTCGGTCGCCGTGTTCATCGTCGGCTCACGTCTCATCAAGCGACGCGCGAACGAGGCCGTCGCACCGTTCAGGCGCTAGCGCGGACGTGAGATGGAGACGGCGGCGTGGCGCTCGACATCGAGCACCACGCCGCCGTCGTTCCTGCCACCTGCCACCTGCCACCTGCCACCTGCCACCTGCCACCTGAGCTACTCACATCTTTGGCTTCGGCGCCTTCACCCACTGATCGAGCCAGTTCATCATCTCGAACAACGTGTGCCCGACGCTCTCGCGCGCCGCATAGCCATGTGATTCGGCCGGCAGTTGCACGTACCGCACCGTGCCGCCGGTCCCCTTGAGCGCCGCGTACATGCGCTCGCTCTGCATCGGATAGGTGCCGGTGTTGTTGTCGGCCATGCCGTGCACGAGCAGGATCGGCTCCTTGAGTTTGTCGGCGTACGTGAACGGCGACATGCGCTCGTAGAGGTCCTGCGCCTGCCAGTACGTGCGCTCCTCGCCCTGGAACCCGAACGGCGTGAGCGTGCGATTGTACGCGCCGCTGCGCGCGATGCCGGCCTTGAAGAGATCGGTGTGCGCGAGGAGGTTCGCGGTCATGAACGCGCCGTAGGAGTGTCCGCCGACCGCCATGCGGTCGCGGTCGCCGATGCCCATCTCGACGAGCTTGTCCACCGCCGCCTCGGCGCTCGCGACGAGCTGCTCGACGTATGTGTCGTTCGACTCCTTCCCGTCGAGCGCGATGATCGGCATCGTCGGGTCGTCCATGACGCCGTAACCCTGGAGCAGCGCGAAGAGGTGCGACGAACCGCCCGGGCGCGTGAAGCGATACGGTGACCCACGCACCTGGCTCGCCGCGTCGGCCGAGCCGAACTCGCGCGGGTACGCCCAGAGCAGGAACGGCAAGGCGCCGTCGCGCGCCTTGTCGTAGCCCGGCGGCAGGTAGACCGTCGCTTGGAGCTGCACGCCGTCCTTGCGCTTGTACGTCACGACTTCCTTCGTCACGCCGGCGAACTGCGGCGCCGGATCCTTGAAGAACGTCACCTGCCGCGGCGCGATGCGACGCACGAGATCGCGCACCCAGTAATTCGGCGGCTCCTTGAGCGACTCGCGGCGCGTCAACAGGCGCTGCCCGCGGTCATCGAGCACGTCGACGACGGTCTCATAGTACGGGGCCTGGGAACGCCAGAGCCGTTCGGTCTTCCCCGTCGCGACGTCGAGTCGGTCGATGAACGGCCGATCGCCCTCGGGCGATGCCCCGTTGCCCTTGAGGAACGCCGATTTGCCGTCTGGCGTAATCGCGAGGACGGTGCGGCCGAACGCGTTGTTCGCCGTGTGGAAGCTGCCCGGATCGCCATAGCGGTCCTCGGTGCTCCGCTCCCAGAGCAGGCGCGCCGCCTTCATGCCGCTCGGGTCGATCACGTGCACGCGCTCCTTGCGCTCTTTCGACGTCCCCTCGCGCGCGATCGCGAGGTCGGCGCGTCCCCAGGTGATGCCGCGGAAGCGCCACTCCGTCTCGAGCAGCGTGCGCGGCTCCCCGCTGAACGGCGCGTCGATCGCGAGCACGCGGTCACGCTTCGGCACGTTGCGCGACCCATCGCCGCCGTCGAGCGCCTCGACCCACGTGAGGGTCGCCGCGACGTCGGCGCGCCACGACGGGTTGCGGGGGCCCGGCTGCGCGCCGTCGCCGCCCCACCCCGCACGCTCGATCAGCGGGCGTGACGCGACGGTGCGCGCGACGCGCCCGTCAGGCGACCAGACCTCGATCCGGGTCGGGAAGTAGCTACGCGGCACGACGTACGAGAACGGCCGCGCGAGCGACGTGACGAGGATCCACTTCCCGTCCGGGCTCGGCGTCGCGCCGTCGATGATGCCCGGCGCTCCGATCGGCGTGACCGTCCCGTCGATCGACACGCGCGCCAACTGGCTCGTCGCGTAGTGCTCGAAGATCGCCTCGTCATGCGGGCTCTTGAGCAGGTCCTGGTAGGTGGCCGCGCGCTCGGCGCGGCCGCTCAGCGCCTCCTGCACGATCGGGCCCTCGGGCACCTCGGCCCGCACCGGCTCCGCGCCGCGGTCGGCGGGCACGAGCGTGCAGACGAGTGCGCTGTTGTCCATCCAGTCGCAGGGAGCGCCGAGCACCGCGTTGAGGCGCCGGCTGCTGACCTGCCGCGCCTCGCGCGTCGCGACGTCGAGCATCCAGAGCGTCAGCGTGCTGTCGTCATTGACGACGAACGCCAGGCGCTTGCCGTCGGGCGACCAGTTCGTGTAGCTGATGCCGCCATCCTTCGGTAGCGCGATGGCGATGCGCTGCGCGTCGCCGCCCATCGCCGGCATGATCGACATGCCGGTCGACGGGTTCTGTCGCGAGGGACCGCTCGTGCGCGGATTGAGCCGCAAGCCGGCGACGCGATACTCCGGCGCCGCGATCTCGGAGATCGGCGCGAGGCCCGGTCGATCGAGCAGCACCGTCCATTGGTGGTCGGGACTCAACAGCGCCGTCGGGGTCGCCGGCGCGTCGAGGATCTGTCGGATGGCGTCCGGCGGCTGGCGGTAGGCGACCTGGGCGTCGAGCGGCGCGGACGCGAGCGCCGCGACGAGGGCCGCGGCGACGGAGCGGAGCAGGGGGGTCGTTCGCATCGGGGTCTCGTGCTGGGTGAGGGCCGGCTGTGTTACCCCCCAACCTACCGCGAGAGTCCCCGTTCCGCCGCCGCGACGTGGGCGTTGAGCAGCATCGTCCGGAGGTCGTCGGCGCTGCGATCCGACGCGGAGCTGAGGCGCGCGAACGCGACGCGCGCGCCATCGACGTCGCCGGCGTGCAGGCGCGCCGTCACCGCGGCGTCGAAGAAGAGCCCGAGCGGCAACCACTGCCGTCCGCGGTTCCGCGCGTCGAGCAGGGCGTCGACCTCGTGCGCCGCCTCGATCCATCGATACGACATCGCCGCGCGCAGGAAACGCAGCGCCGCGAGCCCGTCGACCGGTGCGTTCTGCGCGCGCATGTATCGCTCGACCGACGCATACCAGGTCTCGTCGACCTCGCCCATCGTGCCGCCATGGCGATCCGCCTCGACGGCGACCAGCTGCGTGAACCAGGTGAACCAATCGGCTGGTGGCGCGGACGACTGGAGCGTGAGCTCGAGCGCGCGCTGTCGCTGGCGCGCGGCCTGGAACGCCCGGTTCCCGGCTGACGTGTCGTCCGGCGGCAGCACCTCGCCACTGCGCAGTCGCCACGCGAGCGCCTGCGCGATGACGCGCTCATGGCTCAGCGAGGGCAGCATGTCCCGGTCGAGCGGCACGACGCGCTGGCCGAGCGCGGCGGCGACGTCGAAGCGATCGGTCGAGAGGCCGAGGAACCCATACGCCGAGTGGCGCAGGTAGCGCGCCCGCTCGGCGCCGAGGTCGAGGCGCGGATAGAAGTCCGAGTTCGCGGCCGCCGCTTCCTCGAGGAAGAGCGGCGCGAGCTCGTCGCGCGTGAGCAGCAGCGTGCGGTCGAGCGCACCGCGCGTGATCGGGATGAACCGCTCGAGATCGCGCGCGACATCCTCGTGCTCGAACACGTGCCAGTCGGGCGACGGGAGGCGCGCCTCGTTCGACGCGACGACGAGCACGTCGACGTCGTTCGTCAGGTAGATCGCATATGACCGGAAGTTGCGGTGCAGCGCCTCGAGCACCGAGAGCACGAGGTCATCCTCGATCTCGTACAGGTGCAGCCACTGGCCGAAGACGCCGCCCGGCGCGAGGTACCGTCGCACGCGCTGGTAGAACTCGTCGGTGAAGAGGCCCGAGACCCCGCTCACCCAGGGGTTCGACGGCTCGGAGAGGATCAGGTCGTACCGGCGACCCGAGGAGGCGAAGTACGACTTCGCGTCGTCGACGATGAACTGCGAGCGCTCGTCGTTGTAGACGCGGTCGTTCGCCGGGAGGAAGAGGCGTGACGCCTCGATCATCTGCGGTTCGATGTCGATCGTCACGAGCCGCTCCAGCTCGGGGCTGCCGAGCAGCATGTGACTCGAGATCCCCGACCCATGGCCGACGACCGCCGCCTCGCGCGCCTGCGGCGCATGCGCGAGCGTGATCAGCGCGAGCAGCACCTGGGTCGACTCGTCCCCCGCGATCGCGCGGCGCGCGGTGTCGGGCGGCACCTCACCGAACCAGACCTTCGACACGCTCGCGTCGGGCTTGCCGTTCGTCGCGAGCGAGTATGCGCTGTCGCTGCCGAAGCGCACCGAGACGGTCGCGGTGCGGCCATCCTCGTAGAAGACGACGTTGCGCGTCCCGCGCTCGGGGACGGTGCCGTAGCGGAAGACGCCGCTCGAGAGGATGCCGGGGTCGAACGACGGCGAGATCGCCGCGCCGAGCACGACGGCGAGCCCCGCCGCCGCGGCGAGCATCGCCGTCTGCCGGACGGTCGGCGCCTCGCGCGCACGCACCCACAACAGCCATGCGCCGAGCGCGATGTCGAGTCCGCCGCCGACGATGAGCATGGCGCGCAGGCCGATCGCCGGCATGAGGACGAGCGCCGCGAGCGCGACGCCGACGATCGAGCCGAGCGTGTTCCATGCGTACACCGCACCGACCGCGCGCTCGCCGTTCCCCGCCGCGAGCAACATGCGCGTGATCAGCGGCAGCGTGATCCCCGCGCAGAACGTCGCCGGGAGCATGACCGCGAGCGAGATGCCGTAGCGCGCGACGTTGTAGACGCGATAGCCACCCTCGTTCTCGTCGAGCGCCTCGATGAGCGTCGCCATCCATCCGAACGCGTCGACGTACACCGCGAGCGTCGCGATCGCCAGCGCGCCCATCGCGAA
Source organism: uncultured Gemmatimonadaceae bacterium (assembly GCA_964428985.1). GTDB lineage: Bacteria > Gemmatimonadota > Gemmatimonadetes > Gemmatimonadales > Gemmatimonadaceae > Pseudogemmatithrix. Next base: position 31,955 of record CAYSAR010000001.1, read on the forward strand.
TTGCACGATGCCGAGCATGCGCAGCGGGTCGGCGACGCGGTCGGCGCGCGAGCGGATCCACAACGCGCCGAGCGCGAGCCCGAGGATGAACGCCGAGAGCATGAGCTCGAACGCGTGCGTCGCGCTGCCGAGCACGAGCGAGAGCATGCGGATCCAGGCGATCTCGTAGATGAAGCTCGCGACCGCGGTCCCGAAGCTCACCGCGAGGAGCAGCGCCCACGGGCCGCGCGGCGCCAGCGGCTCCTCGGCCGCCTGCGGCACGATGTCCTCGACCTCCTCGGCCTCGATCCGCACCGCGCCGTACGTCGCGAGCGCGACGACAAGGTTCACGATCGCCGCGGCGACGAGCGTGCCGGGCAAGCCCGCGTAGCCGATCAGCCAGAAGCCGGCGAGCAGTACGCCGAGCGCCGCGCCGAGCGAGTTCGCGAAGTAGAGGAGCCCGAGCACCCGCCCACTCGCGCCCGAGCCGGCGCGGCGCAGCAGGCCCGCGCTCATGAGCGGGAACGTCGTGCCGAGGAGGATCGACTGCGGCAGGATCAATGCCGCCGCGAGCGACCACTTGACGATGACGAGGAACGCGCTCCCCGCGAGCGCCGGGAAAATCGCGTCGTACGCGAGCGCGCTCGCGGCGGTGAAGACCTCGTGGAAGACGAGTCCGAGCACGCCGACGAGCGCCTCGATGCCGGCGTACCAGAGCAGCGGTTCGCGCAGCTGGGCCGAGCGCCGCGCCGCGAGCGCGGCGCCGAGCGACATCCCGCCGAGGAAAATGACGAGGACGATCACCTGCGCGTACGCGCTGTGACCGACGAGGAGACCCAGGTAGCGGCTCCAGATGGACTCGTACATGAGTCCGGCCGCGCCCGAGAGGACGAAGACCAGCGTCAGTAGCAGTCTCACGGTGCGACGAATCTAGCACGACGTCGCGGCCATCGGTGCGTCACCCCTTCCGCTTGCGCTTCGCCTTCTGCTTGTCCTCGTGCTTGATGTAGCTGTAGGTCCAGTACATCACGAGCGCGCAGGGACTCCCGCCGTACCTCGGCCACGCGAGTCGTTGGTACGCCTCCGGCACGTCCTCGTACGTCGCGTAGTACTCGATCGCCGCGATGTCCTTCGGTTCGAGGAGTCGCTCGGCGGCCGTCCGCTGCCGCCCGTTGTAGCCGTACGCGATGCAGCGCCCGCGCGTCGTCGACTGAAGGGCGAGGTCGAGGCGCACCGGCACGATGCGAAGGCCCTCCAGCCCATAGAAGAAGTCCGCGAAATACACCGCGTCCATCGCGCGCAGTTCGTCCCCGCTGCGGAACTGACCCATGCCGGCTCGCCGTCGGCACTCGAAGCCATCGAAGTCATGGGGTGGGCAGACGTCGCGCGCGATCACGCGCACCGTGTCGAGCGACTGCGCCACGCGACTCAACCGGAAATCGAGCGTCACCGTTCGCGAATCGAGCGTGGGGGAGACGATCGACTCCGCTCGCAGGAACCCCGGCGTGCGTGCCATCACCAACTGGTCCTTTCGCGGCACGCCGGCGATCAGGTAGCGTCCTGCGGAATCGGTGCGCGTCGAGCGCCGGAACGTCAGCGAGATGACCTCGACGTCGACCAAGGGACGACCGGTCGAATCGGTGACCACACCCCGGATCGTGCCGTCGTTCCCCCCGTCGTCCTGCGCGCCGACGTTGGTTGACGGCAAGGAGAGACAGCCGAGCATCGCGAGGCCGACCCATCCACTCCGACCGCTCATGGCCGTTCCCCCCTGAACGCCAGGTTCACCGTCAGTTGCCGCTCCGTGTACGTCACCGCTGACTTCTCGCCCTGCACGAGACTCTCCGTTCGCAGCTCGCTGATCACCGGTACGAACGGCACGACCTCGGCATAGTCGACGTCGCTGATCATGCTCAGCAGGTGCGGGAACGTCCGGGTGTTCACGAGCATGAACCGCGCGTGGCGGAGTTGGTACCCCTCGGGATCGAGCCAGACCGTCACGTTCACGTCGGGCGCACGCAGGCGTTCCGAGGCGACGATGTCGATGCGCAGCAATCGGCTCTCGCCCTTCGCCTCGAGTCCCGCGATGTGGAAGCAGTGGTTGTCGATGAACCGGTCGTCGGCGAGGTCGGCGAGTGACGGGATGCGCATGATCCACTGTCCCTGCGCGCGGCGCCCGCGTCCCTCACGTTCGAACCGCACGATGCGGCCGGGCACGTAGCGCTCCGTCACGTCGCCGCGCACGACGATCGTGTCGAGCGACTGGATGTCCAGCTCGCCACCGGGCATCTGTTCGCCAAACTCGCGCTCGGCGTTGTACGAGAACGGGTAGCGGCGCGTGAGCAGGCGGTAGCTCTCGGCGTTCTGCCGCAATTGGTCGACGAGGCCGACGAGTTCGGGATCGTCGCGCCGGCGCGGGAGGCCCGGTCGCTTGCACGGCGGCCACGCGACGACCGTCACCTCGTTGAGCTTGAACGACACGCGCGCCATCGCCACGCGCACGACCGTCGTCTCCCGCACGTCGAGCGTCGTGTCCTTGGGGATGAAGCCGAGCCGTCGCACACGCAGCGTGATGCGGCCCGGCGCGACCGTGAACACCGCGCGGCCGCTCGCGTCGGAGAACCGCTCAAGCTCCTGCTGCGGGATCGACACCGAGCTGTAGCCGAGACCCATCCCTTCCTCGGTCAACACGCGGACGTCGAGCGGCACGGTGCCGGCCGCGGCCGTCGGCTGCTGCGCGGCGAGCCCAGTGGTGGCGACGAGGAGCGAAGCGCTCGCGAGCGCACGCGCGGCGCGGGTGAGGGAAGCGATCATCGGATCGGATGAAGGTCCGGACGAAACTACCCGCGGCGACTCACCAATGGCTATGCCGGATCGCGCGCGTGGGTTCCCTGCGCGGGAGCGGGCTGGGCCGCTCTCAGGGCTTCTTCTGGTTCTCGAGGAAGCTGCGCGTCCAGTACATGACCAGCGCGCACGGCTTCTCCTGGTCGCGGGGCCACGCGAGACGCTTGTAGGCGGCGGGGACCTTCTCGTAGACGTCGTAGTGCTCGATCGCGACGATGTCCTCGGGCATCACGCGCTCGTCGGCGGCGGTCTTGTGCCGGCCGTTCCACCCCTCGGCCAGGCAGCGCCATCCCGTCGTCGACGCCACGGTCCAGTCACGACCGATGATCGGATTGAAGTACGACTCGCGACGGAAGCCGGGCAGGCCCTCGAACATGTCGGCCCAGTAATTCGGACGCAGCGCCTTGATCTCATCGGCGCTGCGGAACTGTCCGATGCCCGCGCGACGCCGGCATTCGTAGCCTTCGAACTCGTACGCTGCGCAATGGTCGTGCGACGTGATGCGCACCGTGTCGATCAACTGGACGATGCGGCCGAGGCGGAACGTCACCGGCGGCGTGTTCTCATCGAGCATGTTCACGACCTGCTGGCCGGCCTGATAGCCGGGGCTCCGTGCCATGACGAGTTGCTGGCCGAAGGGGAGCCGCGTGAGCACGAAGCGACCGTCGGCGCCGGAGCGCGTCGAGCGCTTCGAGTTGACCGAGTACACCTCGACGTCGCGCAGCGGCCGACCGGCGGTGTCGACGACCTGGCCGCGCAGCGTGCCGGGCTGCGCTTGCGCGCGCTCGGCCGGAACGGCGAGCGCGAACGTCAAGACCAACAGCGGCAGCTGGAGAACGTTCCGCATCGACATCATCAGCAATTTACCGACGGCACACGGGGATGTGCCGTCTCACCCGAAGAAAGGACGAGGGCGCAAGCGTGGGATGCCTGCGCGACGGGCGGCTATCGCGTGGCGCCCCACGGCGGCGGCGGCGCCTCGACCGGTCGCGTGAGGTCGAACTCCACGCGGAACCGACGATCGGTCGACTCGCGCCTGAGTTGGTACGCGAACATCGACGGCGTGACCTCCACCGTCCAAATGTTCGTCGCCGCGGCGGGGATCAGGGTTGCCGTGAAGCTGTCGGCGGGGAAGGCATGCATTGAAGCGGTGCTCCCGGCGCGCGAGTCGCCACCGTACTGCGTCACGCGGTCCTCGCTGCCGTCCTCATGACGATGATCGTGCTTGAGCCGCACGCCGTCGGCCGTGCGCGTGAGGACCCACGTGCGCGAGCGGTCCTCGCCGACGTGGAACGGGATGCGGATCGAGTCGGCGCTACACTCGCGCACGTGCATGACGAGCCGTTGCCCCGCGAACGCCGTGTCCGCCGGCTGGGGGTCGACGATGCGGCCTTCGTACGCGTTGCCGCAGTGGGCGCGGAGCGCGGAGAGGAAGGCGTCGGCGGGATCCTGCGCTGCGCACGCGGCGACGAGGGCCGCGAACGCGATAGTGAGTACGGCTCTCATCGCGTGACCAGTTTGTCGAGGAACGCCTTGCGCGCCTTCGCGACCTTCGGCGCGACGACGACCGCGCAATATGGGTTCTGCGGGTTCCGCGCGAAATAGTCATCGTGGCTCGCCTCGGCGGGCCAGAAGCGATCGAGAGGACGCACTTCGGTCACGATCGGTGCAGGCCAACGCGAGCGCGCCTCCTCGATCGCTCGACGTGCTTCGTCGTCCTGCTCCGCCGACTGCGTGAGAATGATCGACCGATACTGCGGCCCGACATCGTTCCCCTGACGGTCCTTCGTGGTGGGGTCATGGATCGTGAAGAACACGTCGAGCAGGTCGCCGAACGTGATCTGCGACGGGTCGTACTCGACCTGCACGACCTCGGCGTGGCCGGTCTGCTTGCCGCAGACCTGCTCATAGGTCGGGTGCTCGACGTGCCCGCCGGCATAGCCGCTCTTCACCGAGCGCACGCCGCGAAGCTCCTTGTAGACCGCCTCGAGGCACCAGAAGCAGCCGCCGCCGAGCGTCGCGCGCTCGGTGCGCGCGCCGCTCACGGTGTCCCCGCGGTCGATGGCTTCGCGAAGAGATGCGCGAAGCGCCCGTAGCCCTCGGCCTCCAGCCTGTCGACCGGGACGAAGCGCAGCGACGCCGAGTTGATGCAGTAGCGCAACCCGTCAGGTCCGGGGCCATCGTCGAAGACGTGACCGAGATGCGAATCGCCCTCGCGCGATCGCACCTCGATGCGGCGCATGCCGTACTGCGTGTCCTCGTGCGCGGTGACGCTCTCCTCGACGAGCGGCCGCGTGAACGACGGCCATCCGGTGCCGGAGTCGAACTTGTGCACCGACGCGAAGAGAGGCTCGCCCGAGACGACATCGACGTAGATGCCGGGCTCCTTATGGTCCCAGAACTCGTTACGGAATGGAGGCTCGGTGGCGGAGCACTGCGTGACCTGGTACTGCAGCGGCGAGAGCTTCGTCGCGAGCTCACGATCCTCTGGCTTCTTCTTCATGGCATTTCGGTGATGAGGTCTCGTCCACGCAAGTACTTCATGGAATCGGCCGCTGACAGACCCGGTTCCGGTGGTACACCGCGGCCGGACCCGTTCGTGACAAGATCGTGCTATCCAAGGTATTGACAGGACCGAAGATTCGCCGAAGATTGGCCCCGCACCAGAATCGTGCGAGCCGAGTTTCGACGCTCCGTGGCGTCGGGGAAACCAAGGACAAAGGGATTGCGTTGTAAGCAAGTGTTCGCTTGCGTTCGAGCAAGCACTCACTTGCATATCGGGGTCGTATGGCAGAACCAACAAAACAGCAGCTTCTCGAAGCCGCGGCTCGCGTGTACTCCGAGCTCGGCTTTCGTGGCGCGACTACGCGGCGCATCGCTGAGGAAGCGGGGGTCAATGAAGTCACGCTCTTCCGGCTCTTCGGCACCAAGTCCGCGCTGATCCAGGAAGCCGTGCGCGCGCGCTCGGGCATGACTCCGCGCCAGACCTTGCCCGACGTGCCCCACGATCCGCAGCAGGAGCTCACCGAGTGGGCGGCCCGCGATCATGAGTTCATGATCCAGTTCCGCGACTTGATGCGCACCGCGATGGCCGAGGTGAACGAGCGCCCCGACTGCGCCTTCTCGACCGCCGAGCACTCGCTCTGTTCCATCCAAGAACTGCGCGGCTACATCGAGCGCCTCGGGAAGCACCGCTTCATCCCCGCGGACTCGGCCGCGGACGCAGGACCGGCCTCGCTGATGCTGGTGGGGACGTTGTTCGCCGACGCCATGGGCCGTGACATCACGCCCTCGGTGCTCCCTCCTATCGAACGTGCAGCCTCGACTTACGTGCGACTCTTCCTTCGCTCCCTCGGCGCCACCGTCGCGATGGCGCTGCTCCTGCTCCTTCCGGCACCCGCCCGCGCACAACAGCCTGTCGCCTCGACGGACCCGGTCACGCTCTCGCTCGCCGAGGCGCTCAAGCTCGCGACCGATCGGAGCGAGTCGGTGCGCATCGCCGGTGCGGGCGTCACGCGCGCGCGTGGCCAGCAGCGCCAGGCGACGAGCCAGCTCTATCCGCAGCTCAACGGCTCGGCGAACTACCAACGCGCGCTCGAGAGCCAGTTCCAGGCGATCGCCGAGCGCTTCGCGCCCGACACCGGCTCGGGCGGGGGCGATGACCTCGCGAACTCTCCGCTCGCGCAGATCTTCGCCGCGCCGAACACGTTCGTCTTCCAGCTCAACGCGACGCAGAACGTCTACACGGCGGGGAAGATCGGCGCCGCGCGCGCCGGTGCGAACGCGGCTCGCCGCGCGGCCGACATCGGCCTCACCACGTCCCGCGCGCAGGCGGCGCTCGACGCGGCGCAGGCGTACTTCGACGCCGTCGCCGCCGACCGCATGCTCGCGATCGCCGAGTCGTCGCTCGTGCTCACCGAACGCTCGCTCGCGCAGACGGAACTCGCCCGGCAGGTCGGCACCGCCGCCGAGTTCGACCTCCTCCGCGCCCGCGTCGCGCGCGACAACCAGCGTCCGCTCGTGATCCAGGCGCGCGGCAACCGCACGACCGCATACCTGAGGCTCAAGCAGCTGCTCGAGCTGCCGCTCGCATCGCCGCTCACGCTCACGACCCCGATCCGCGATGACTCCGCGGTCATCGCCGACGCGATGGGCGCGATCACGCTCCCCGATGGTGCGACGGTCACGCCCGACACGAGCGTCGACGCGCGCGCGACGGTGCGCCAAGCCGAGGCGCAGGTCGACGCACAGCGCGCCGCGTTGAAGGCGGCACGCCTCGCACGGCTCCCATCGGTGCAGCTCTCGTCGACCTATCAGCGCTTCGCGTATCCGCCGGAGGGGACGTTCCTCCCCGGCGCCCTCGATCTCTACTTCCCGAACTGGACCGTCTCGCTCGGACTCTCGTTCCCGATCCTCACTGGCGGTCGCCTGAGTGGCGAGCGCATGGTCGCCGAGGCGAACGTCATCGAGGCCGAGGAACAGTTGCGGCAGGTACGCGAGGGCGCCGAGCTCGACGCGCTCCTCGCGCTCACGCAGCTCGAGCAGGCGCAGGCTGCCTACCTCGCCTCGACCGGCACCGATGCGCAGGCCGAGCAGGCGTATCGCATCGCCGAGGTTCGCTTCGCCGAGGGCATCTCGACGCAGCTCGAGCTCACCGAGACGCGCGTGCAGCTCGAGCAGGCGCGCCTGCAGCGCGTGACCGCGGCGCGCGACCTCGAGATCGCAAAGTTGCGCCTCGCCCTGATCAAGGACCTGCCGATCGGCGGCGCGATGCCGGCCGCTGGCGCGACGATGCCGAACGGGGTGCCGCGATGATCGCGAGCCCCAGCCTCATGCCGACCGTCTACGTGCCGTCCGGCGAGTCCCCCGAGCGGGTGGTCGTCACGCGCGCCGAAGCACCGGCGATCCAAGAACCCGCCGTCGCACCCAAGCCGAGGAAGTCCCACGTGTCCAGCCAGAACAGGGCCGCAATACTGCCGGCCGCCGCGATCGCGCTTACCATCGTCGCCAGCGCGTGCGGCGGCGACGAGGCCGAGGCCTCCACGCACGAGGCGCCGGTGACGGTCCTTGTGGGCCCCGAGGCGATGGCGGTGGCCGCGACGACGACGCTCTCCACCGGGCCGCTGCTCTCCGGCTCGCTCGTGGCCGAGCGGACGGCGCACGTGCGCGCCGAGGTGTCGGGGTCGGTCGTGCAGGTGCTGGTCGATCCCGGCGCGCAGGTCGAGCGCGGCATGTCGCTCGCGAAGATCGACGATCGCGCGATCAACGATTCCTACCTGTCCGCGCGGTCCGGGCTCACCGCGGCGCAGACGGCGGCCGATCTCGCGGCGCGCGAACGCGAGCGGGCGACGAAGCTCGCCGGCGCCGGCGCGATCTCCGACCGCGACGTCGAGAACGCGCGTCGCGCCGACCTGACCGCGCGCACGGTGCTCGACGACGCGAAGGCGCGCCTCGCTGCGGCGCAGAAGCAGCTCGACGCGACGAACGTGCTCTCGCCGTACGCCGGCATCGTGAGTGAGCGCGCGGTGAACCCGGGCGACGTCGTCGCGCCGGGCGCGCCGCTCTTCACAATCGTCGACCCGGCGACGATGCGGCTCGAGGCGGCGGTGCCGGCGGAGCAACTCGCCCAGGTGCGCGTCGGCGCGCCGGTGCGCTTCGCGGTGACGGGGTATCCGGGGCGCACGTTCGAAGGGCGCGTGTCGAGCATCAATCCCGCCGCCGACCCGCAGACGCGACAGGTGCGCCTCTTCGTGCGCATCCCGAACGCCGGCAACCGCCTCGTCGCCGGCCTTTTCGCGAGCGGTCGCGTCGCGAGCGAGAGCCGCGACGTCCTCGCCGTCCCGGCGACGGCGATCGATGAGCGCGGGCTCTCCCCCGTCGCGTTGCGCCTCAAGAACGGCGTCACCGAGCGCGTCGACGTGACGGTCGGCGCGCGCGACGACGCGACGGGACTCGTCGAGGTCCTCTCTGGCCTCGCGGCCGGCGACACCGTGCTGACCGGCGCGGCCCTCGGCATCTCGACCGGCACGCCGCTCAAGGTCAACGTGCCGTCGGACCAGCCGCGCGACACCACCAGGAACTGACCGGCGGAGGCCGGACCCTCGCATGTACATCTCCGACTTCGCCATCAAGCGGCCACTCATCACCATCGTGTCGATGGTGGCCCTCGTGGTCTTCGGGCTCTTCGCGTTCTGGCAGCTCGAGACCGATGAGTTCCCCGACGTGCAGCAGCCGATCATCAACGTCGCGATCCCCTATCCGGGCGCGTCGCCCGACGTCGTCGAGCGTGAGGTGCTCGATCGCGTCGAGGAGGCCGTCTCCGGCATCTCCGGCGTCGACCGCATCCAGGGCGCGGCGCAGGACGGCTTCGCGAACGTGGCGGTCTTCTTCGTCTTCGAGAAGGACCTCCAGCAGGCGTCGCAGGACATCCGCGACAAGATCTCGTCGATCCGCGCCGACCTGCCGGTGGAGATGAAGGAACCGGTGCTGACGCGGTTCGACCCGGCCGACATGCCGATCGTGCAGCTCTCGTTGAACTCGACGACGCTCGACGCGCCGGCGCTGACGCGCATCGCCGACCCCGGCGTGACGCGCGTGCTGCGCTCGATTCCCGGCGTCGCCGAGGCGGCGGTCGTCGGCGGCGTCGAGCGCGAGCTGACGGTCGAGATCCGCCCGCAGGCCATGGAAGCGGCCGGCGTGACCGTCGCGCAGGTCGTCGGCGCGCTCCAGGCGCAGAACCTCGCGGTGCCGGTCGGTCGACTCAACGGCCAGCTCGACGAGCGCGCGATCCGGCTCAAGGGCAAGCTGGAGACGCCCGAGGACTTCCTCCGGCTCGTCGTCGCCGAGAAGGGCGGCCGCGCGATCCGCCTCGGCGAGGTCGCGACGGCGCGCGACGGCACCGCCGAGCCGCGCACGGCCGCGCTTTACAATGGGCGCGACGCCGTTGGCATCATGATCAAGAAGTCGAAGGGCTATTCGACGACGACCGTCAGCGAGCGCGTGCTCGAGGCGATCGACGAGCTCCGGCCGACGCTGCCGGCGGGCACCGTCATCGACGTCGTGCAGAACTCCGGCGAGCGCGTCGAGGCATCGGTCGGCAACGTGAAGAGCACGCTCGTCGAGGGCGCGCTGCTCACGGTGCTCGTCGTCTTCCTGTTCCTGAACTCGTGGCGCTCGACGGTCATCACCGGCCTCGCGCTCCCGATCTCGGTGCTCGCGAGCTTCATCGCCGTGTGGGTGTTCGGTTTCACGCTGAACACGATGTCGCTGCTCGGCCTTTCGCTCGCGATCGGCATCCTCATCGACGACGCGATCGTCGTGCGCGAGAACATCGTGCGACACGTGGAGATGGGGAAGGACCACTTCCGCGCCGCGCACGAGGGGACCGACGAGATCGGCCTCGCCGTCGCGGCGACGACGTTCTCGATCGTCGCGGTGTTCGTGCCGATCGCGTTCATGTACGGCATCTCGGGCCAGTGGTTCAAGCCGTTCGCGCTGACGATCGCCTGCGCGGTGCTGGTCTCGCTCTTCGTGTCGTTCTCGCTCGACCCGATGCTCTCGGCCTATTGGCCCGATCCCGAGATCGAGTCGCACGAGCATCGCAGCTGGATCTCGCGCAAGCTCGTCGTCTTCAACGAGTGGTTCGACCGGCAGGCGAACAACTACACGAAGGTGATCGGGTGGGCGCTCGACCATCGCGTCGCGATGATCCTCCTCGCCGGCGTGAGCTTCGCCGGGGCGCTCGCGCTCCAGACGTTCTTCGGCGGTTTCGGGTTCGTGCCCGTGTCGGACAACTCGGAGCTCGTGATCCAGGTCGAGACGCCGCCGGGCTCGAACCTCGAGTACACGCGGCTCAAGACCGAGGAGGCGGCGCGGCTCGCGCGCGCGCATCCGCAGGTCCGCTACACGTTCACGACGATCGGGCAGGGCGGGGGCATGGACCCGTCCGAAGCGCTCGGCTCGGTGGACCTCGGGTCGGTGTACGTGCGCATGACGCCGAAGGCGACTCGAGACCTCACGCAGGACCAGTTCGGCGCGCGGCTGCGCGAGGAGGTCAAGCAGATCGGCGGCGCGACCGTCGCCGTCTTCACGTCGGGCTTCGGCGGCGCGATCAAGCAAATCCAGCTCGAGCTGCGCGGCAACGACGCGCGACAGCTCCAGCAGGTCGCCGACACCGTGCTCGCGATGATGCGCGCGATCCCGGGGGCGGTCGACGTCGGGCTCTCGACGAAGGGCCAGAAGCCCGAGCTCGAGATCGCGCTCAACCGCTCGCGCGCCGGCAGCATGGGCGTGACGGTCGGGCAGCTCGCCCAATCGCTGCGGCCGGCGTTCGCCGGCGTCGACGCCGGTGACTGGATCGACCCGAGCGGCGAGAATCGCAAGGTGCGCGTGCGGCTCGCGCCCGAGTCGCGCACCCGCGTGAGCGACATCGAGCGGCTCCCGATCGCCGTCGGTGCGCAGGGTGGGCCGGTGCAGATGATGCCGCTCGGCCAGCTCGCGACGATCACGCCGGGCCTCGGTCCGGCGAAGATCAGCCACCTCGACCGCGACAACGTCATCGTCGTGCAGGGGAACGTCTCGGGACGCTCGGTCGGCGAGGTGTCGAACGACGTCACCGCCGCCCTCCAGCGCATGAACGTCCCCGACGGCGTCCGGTGGTCGTTCGGTGGCGAGGTGCGCGACCAGGCGCAGGTCTTCGGCGACATCCTCGCCGCGCTCGGCATCGCGTTGCTCCTGATGTACCTGATCCTCGTGATGCAGTTCGGCTCGTTCCTCGAGCCGATCGCGATCCTCATCTCGCTACCGCTCTCATTGATCGGCGTCGTACTCGCGTTGCTGATCACGAACGACACGCTGAACATCATGTCGATGATCGGCGTGATCCTGTTGATGGGCATCGTCGCGAAGAACGCGATCCTGCTCATCGACTTCGCGAAGTGGGGGCAGGAGCAGGGGATGAGCCGCCGCGCGGCGATCATCGAGGCGGGCCGCGTGCGGTTGCGACCGATCCTCATGACGACGATGGCGCTGATCGCGGGCATGATGCCCGTCGCACTAGGGATCGGCGAGGGTGCGGATTTCCGGGCGCCGCTCGGCCGCGCCATCATCGGCGGCGTGATCACGTCGACGTTCCTGACGCTGCTCGTGATCCCGACGGTCTACGAGATCATGGATCAGATGCGCGAGAAGGTGGCGGGGTGGTTCACGTTCCCCGAGCGGCCGAGGACGGAGGAGTACGCGGTGCCGGTGAAGGCGCGGTCGCACTGAGCGAGCCGCTCCTTCACCGTTCTCGTCGCCTCATCCCCGATGCGGGCGCGGGACGAAGGGCCGCACCCGCGGACGGTGTGTGTCGAGCCAGAACCGCTGCTCCTCCGTCAGTACGGCGCGAAGCGCCTCGTGCAGCTGCCAGATCGGGAACCGCAGCGCCATCGCGATGTCGCGCCCTTCCATGAGGATCGCGCGGACCTCCTCGCGGCTCGCGCCGGCCTCGCGCGCGTCGCGCGCCTCCTCGAAGATCGCGCGCAGCGCATCGATCTGCGCCTGGTGCTCGGCCCGGAACTCGGCGCGCAGCGCCTCGAGCTCGGCGATCTGCTCGTCGGTCAGTGCGAGCGAGTCGGGCAGTCTTGCGAGGATCGAGCGGCCGTCGAAGGGGCGCGCGGCGTCCTGCGGGCCCATCGCGCCCTCGAGGGCGGCGCCCGCCTCCCCGAACATCAGCAAGGCGTAGTCATCGGCCTGCGGACCGGTCGGCTCGACGGGGTTCTCGTCGCAGGCGCCGAGCGCGAGCGTCGCGGCGAGCATGGGGATGAGCGTCTTGCGGAGCATCGTCACCTCACTTGGCTGATCAGCCGGCTGTCGCGCGCCCGGGTGGGCGCCAGCGCGCGTGCACCGGAGTTGATGTGGGTTCGCAGCCGATGTTAACCACGGTTCCGCGTGAGGTTCCGGTTGGCGGCATCAAGCGTCACACC
>CAYSAR010000002.1:0-33966 GCA_964428985.1 uncultured Gemmatimonadaceae bacterium
GGGCGGCGCGGCGTCTTTCGTCAGGGCGTGGCGGTGGGTGACCACGGGCATCGGGGAACAGTAAGTTCTCCCGATGGCTACCGCAAAGAAGAAGCGCGCCCCGAAACGATCCAAGAAGGCCGGTGCGGCTAAGTCACGTGGCATCGATGCCGCGAAGGTCGCCGGCGGCGACGCTCCCGCCGAGGTCGAGGCGCTCGCGCGCCGCATCGAGAAGGACGGAGGCGAAGTGCTCGCGACCTATCGCGACCCGCTCGGCGGTCGCTGGCAGGTGCTCGCGGCCTTGCCGATCGACATCGTGCAGCCCACGCCCTACCAGCGCGACCTCTCCGACACGCACGTCGCCCGCCTCGCCGACGCGATCGACAAGCTCGACCGCTTCCTCGACCCGCTCGTCGCGGTGCCAGCGGACGACGGCCAGTACTGGACGCCGAACGGCCACCATCGTCTCGGCGCGATGCGGCAGCTCGGCGCGAAGGCGATCACCGCGCTCATCGTCCCCGAACCCGAGGTCGCGCACCGCATCCTCGCGTTGAACACCGAGAAGGCGCACAACCTGCGCGAGCGCTCGCTCGAGGTCGCGCGGCTCGCGATCTCGCTCGGCACGCTCGAGGGCAGCGATGACCGCGAGACGACGTATGCCGACGTCTTCGAGGAGGCGGCTCTCATCACGCTCGGCCTTTGCTACATGGAGAACGGCCGCTTCTCCGGCGGCGCCTACCATCCGATCCTGCGCCGCTGCGACCAGTTCCTCGCGCTGCCGCTCGCCGAGGCGATGGAGGTCCGCCGCGAGCGTGCGGCGAAGCTGCTCGAGCTCAACGAGCACGTGAACGAAGCGGTCAAGAAGCTCAAGGAGCGCGGGCTCGAGAGCCCATACCTCAAGGCGTTCGTCGTCGCGCGCATCAACCACCTGCGCTGGGTGAAGGAGAAGCACCCCGACTTCGACGAGAACATCGACAAGATCCTCGGCGCGGCGCGGCGGTTCAATCCGGCGAACGTGCGCGCGGACCAGGTCGTGCGGAGCGGCGGGGCGCCGGCGAGCGACGAGTAGCGCCGGGGAACCGGCGCGCGCGGCGTGGCGTTGAGTGGGCGATGGGTCCGCGCGGACCCCGCCCACTCGACCGGAGCCTCCCATGACCCGCACCGCGAACGCCGCGATCCATTCGTACGTCACCGACATGCTCGCGCTCGAGAACCACATCGCGAACGCGCTGAACGGGCAGATGGAGGACTTCAACCGCGGCCATCCGACGGTCGCGCTGGCGCTGCGCGAGATGCGCGAGACCGTGCTGCGCCACGAGACGGCGCTCAAGACGCTCGAGGAGGCGCACGACGCCGGCGTCGGGCCCGACATCGCGGACTTCATCAAGCGCGCGGCGACGACCGTCGCCGGCATGGGCGCGGCCGCGCTCGACATGGTGCGCAGCGAGAAGCTGCCGAAGAACCTGCGCGACGACTATACCGCCTTCTCGCTCGCGACCGTCGGCTACATGATGCTCCTCACGACGGCGCGCGCCCTCAACGAGGAGCGCGTCGCGAACCTCGCACAGGAACACCTCGTCGACTACACGCGCATGACAAAGCAGTTGGAAGGGATCATCCCGTCGACGGTTGTCGCGCTGCTCCGCGAGGATGGCCTGCCCGTCGACGCGACGGTGCTGACCGACATCGAGGAGATCGTGAAGGACGCGTGGAAGCCGTCGACGACGTCGAAGCGCCCGGGGGTGTTGGGACGCGGACGCACGCCTTGACCGGACGCGGACATCGTCGCCGGTGACCTCGGGCCGGCGAGCCGGAGTATGTTAGGGGCTGTTCCCAACCCCTTCGCCGGAGCACCTCCCATGCGCGCCCGTCCGTTCCTCACCCCCCTCCTCCTGCTCGCGCTCGCCGCGACGACCGCCCCCGCCCAGCAGTCGGCCGATCGCCCGGCCCAGGCGGCGAGCTTCATGTCGATCATGCATCGCGACGTGAACCAAGTGCAGGAGAAGATCATCGGCCTCGCGAAGGCGATCCCGGAGTCCGCCTATGGCTACAAGCCGGGCGGCGCACGCACCACGTCCGAGACGTTCAAGCATGTCGTCGCCGACAACTACCTGATCCCGATCGCGATGGGGAAGCCGGCGCCGACGTCGAGCGGCATCACCGACTACCCGTCCTCGGTCGCGTACGAGAAGCGGACCATGACGAAGGAGCAGGTCATCGCCGAGCTGGAGGCGTCGTTCAAGCACCTGCACGAGGCGATGAACATCACGACCGATGCGAACCTCGCCGAGCAGGTCGACTTCTTCGGCTCGAAGGTCTCGCGCCAACACGCGATGATCGCCACCGTGACGCACCTGCACGAGCACCTCGGCCAGCTCATCGCCTACGCCCGCGCGAACAACGTCACGCCGCCCTGGAGCCAGTGATAGCCTGATCCGGTGACGCGGGGCGCATGGCCCCGGGTACGGGCGGTCAGGGAGCCCGAACCCGAGGTGAGCCATGCGCCCCCACGCGTTGCCGCTGCTCGTCCTCCTGCTCGCGCCGTGCCTCGCCGCCTCCGCGGCGACCCTCCAGCGCGACCCCCTCACGTCGGCGACCGACGCGCTCGATGCGATCGCCGCCGCGACGCGCGTCCGGCCGGGCGTCGTCGTCACGCTGACGGTCGTCACGCACGGCCGCAGCGCCGCCGAGGCGAGCGACCGGAACGCCATCCGCATGGCCGGACTCCTCGCCGCCCTGCGCCGCCAATCCGGCACGGCGGCCACCGTGGTCCCGACGGGGCAAGTCGTGACGCGTGAGGACGAGTGGGATGGCGAGGGTCGCGCGCCTCGCGATTCCCTGATCGCGACCGAGTACGCGGCGCGCCACGGCGTGCGCGTCGCCATCCACGACCTCGCCGCCCTCGGTCCGATGCTCGATACCGCGCTTGTCGCCGGCGCGACCAGCGTGACGGGCATCGCGCTCGCGCCTCCCGCCGGCTTCGCCGACCGCCGACAGGCCGCCGAACTCGCGTTGCGCGCGACTCGCGATGACCTCCTCGCCGTCGTCGCACCGCCGGAGGGACGACTGCGACGCCTCCTCGAGTTCGGCCTGATGCTCCGCGCGCTGAGCTGTCGTTAGCGACGCCGCGGGGCGACGGTGGTACTCGTGCGCTTGAACGAGCTCGATGCGCCGGCGGGAGTGGTCACGACCAGCGTCGCGACGTCGCCCTCGAAGGTCACGCGGTAGCGCGTGTCCCCATCCGCGAACGAGCCGTCCGCGAGCGGTGCCAGCAGCACACGCGGCTGCGCGATACGGGGTTGATAGACGAGCCGGTCGCCCTTCAACGTGAGCATCTGACCACCCTCGTACGTACCGACGAGCCGCTCGAGCGCGGCGGGCGGCGTCAGTCGCGTCGCCGAGCGCGCGCGCGCCGCGTACTCGGCATCGATGCCGGCGAGCGCACGCTCGACCGCCTGACGCGCCGAACCCTGGCGCGTCTCGAGGATCGCGCGCAGTGCCGCGACATGCGCGACCGCGAGCGCCGAGTCACCTGGCACCTGCAGGTCAGGGACGATGCCGGTGCGCTCCCACTCGCGGCGCGTCCCCGGCTCCATCACGCGAGTGAACGACACCGAACCCCGGATCCCGTGCGGAAGCGCGACACCCATGTTGTTGCGTCCGGCACCGGCGGTCCGCTCCCCCACGATCGTCGCGCGCTTCCAGTTCTGGAGCACGAACGGCAGGTCCTCGGCGGCGGAGCGCGTCACGTCATCGACGAGCACATAGAGCGGCACGTCCGGACGCCGCGGACCGGGGACCTCGGCCTCGGTGAACCGGACCGACGTCGCGTCGCGCACCCGATCGTAGACCATGAGTTGCGGCACGGTGTCGGGCCTTACGAAATGGCTGATGATGAAGTTCGCGACGGCGGGCGAACCACCGCGACTGTTGCGCAGGTCGAGGATGATCGCGTCGGTGGGTTCGAGGATGCGAAACGCGCCTTCGAGCGCGTCGAAGGCCACGTCCGAGCCGAGGAAGTGCACCATGCGCAGGTAGCCGACGTTGCCGGCGAGCCGCTCGACCTCGGCGAGACCGTGGTCGGGTCGACCGGGACCGCCGGGTCCACCCGGACCACCGGGTCCCGGCTGCGCGATGTCGACGAAGAGATGCGTGTCCTCGTTCACCGCCTGCAGGTCCTGCGTCAGCAGGCGCACGAACTGCCCCCAGTCGGTCACGTTCGCGTACGCGCCTTGGGCATGCCGTCGCTCGACGTGCGCGGCGATCATCGCACCGGTGTCGGCGTCGGCGTATCGCGCGCGGAGCACGGCGGCCATGCTGTCGATGACCTGTCGACCGGCTTCCGCGGAGTATGGCGAGCGGGTGGGACCGCGCTGCGCCGCGAGTGGCGTGGAGAAAACGAGCGCCGCTAGCGCGAGCGCGAGGACGGGAGAGCGCGAGAATCGCATCTACGACACCAAGTGAGGGGACGACCAAACGTTCCCCCGTTCAGTCATCCCCTCAAGTGCCAAGGTTTACGTCGTAACCCTCGCCGGCCCTTGGTCAATTCTCGGCGTCTCGGCGGTGACGTCGGTTCCCTGCATCACCTCTTCCCCAGTTTCTCCCGCGTGAACTTCCGCGAGTAGACATTCGGCGGATTGCTCCCCGTCGACATCTCGTACGCCTTCTCGTACATCTCCGTCGCCTTCGCCTGGTTGCCCATCTTCTCGTAGGTCTGCCCGAGCAGCACGACCTGGAAGGGATCGTTGCGCATGAGCTCGCTCGCCTTCGTGAGTTCGCGCTCCGCCGTCGCGAGGTCGCCGGTGTAGAGTGCCACGTAGCCGACGAGATACGGATAGAAGCGCTCCTGGGCCTCGGCCATCTCGGGGTCGGAATCGAGCGCCTTGCGCGCCTCGGCGACCCAGCGCTTCGCCTCCGCAGCGTTGCCACGGCGCGCGTTGATCCGCGCGAGCGCATGGGCGAGGCGGTAGTCCCAGAGACTCTTCGGATGCGTGCGCGGCTCGGGCTCGCGGTTGCCGAGCTCGGACCCGCGGCGGTACATGCGCTCGGCGTCGTCGAAGAAGCCGTTGTCGTGGCAGACGCGCGCCGCCTCGTTCGCCATCTCGCCTTCCTGATAGTGCGCGTTCTGCGGCTCGGCCGCGCGGCGCGTCACCCAGTACGCGATGACCTGCTCCTCGAGCTCGATGACCTTCGCGCAGTTGCCGTCGTAGCCGTAGGACATCGCGAGCCGGCGCGTCGCGGCGGCCTTCGCGGCGGGATCCGGGGCGTTGTCGATGAGCTTCTGGAAGATCGCGCGCGCGTCGGCGTGCTTGCCCTCGGCGTCGAGCCGCTGCGCGAGGCGCAGACTGTCCGAGCGAGGGTTCGGCGCGCGCTGGCCTTGCCGCTGCGCAGGCTGCTGTTGGGCGTCGGCCGCGGGGAGCGCGACGATCGCCGCGGCCAAGCCGATCGTGAGGATCGAGGACGTCTTCATGCCAAGGTCTCCATCGGTGTGAATCGCCTAGGGTAACCCCGCCGACTTGGGGATTCCAGCCCCTTCCATACCCCCGCCGCCGCGCGTGGATTCCGACGCCCGCGAAACCTTCCGAAGCCATAGCCTGTCTATCCCCTAGACCAACCACCCCCCAGCCGCCATGGCCTCGAACAAGCGCGACCTCCTGCCCGGGCTCCTCGACATGCTGATCCTCAAGACGCTGAGCGTGCAACCGATGCACGGCTACGGCATCGCCCAGCACCTCCTGCGACTCTCGCGCGAGGTGATCCAGGTCGAGGAAGGCTCGCTCTACCCCGCCCTCCAGCGCATGCGGCAGAAGGGGTGGATCGCCGCCGAATGGCGCCTCACGCCGAACAACCAGCGCGCGCGCTACTACGAGATCACGGCGGCGGGGCGCCGCCAGCTCGGGGCACAGGAGGACGGATTCTCCGAGCTCATCACCGCGGTGAGGCGCGTGATGCGCCCGACGGGGGCCTGACGATGCGCGAACTCTTCCAGCGGCTACTCGACCGGTTCCGCCGCGAACGCCTCGATGCCGAGCTCGCGGAGGAACTCCGCTTCCATCGCGAGCAAGTGGAACGCGACGCGCGGGCGGCAGGCGCGAGCGCGGCCGAGGCGCGGCACGCGGCGACGCGCGCGCTCGGCAACGTCACCGCTGCGCGCGAGGACGCGCGCGAGCGATGGACGATCCCCTCCCTCGAGCACTTCGTGCGTGACGCGCGACTCGCCCTGCGCTCGCTCGCCCGCACGCCGGGCTTCACCGCGACGGTCGTCCTCACGCTCGGTCTCGGCATCGGCGCGAACGTCGCGATGTTCACCGTCGTCGATCGCCTCATGTACCGGCCCCTCTCCTACCTGCGCGACCCCGGCGAGGTCCATCGTCTCTACCTCGACTACACGTTCCGCGGCCGGCAGTACCCCAGTTCGTCGACCGAGTACACGCGCTACCTCGACTTCCAGCGTTGGACGACGTCGTTCTCGCACTTCGCCGCGATCTCCGAGCGACAGCTCGCCGTCGGTGAGGGCGAGTCGGCGCGCGAACGCCAAGTCGGCGTCGTGAGCGCGTCGTACTTCTCGCTCTTCGACGCGCCACCGGTGCGCGGCCGATACTTCACCACGGAAGAGGATGTCGTGCCCCGCGGCGCCGACGTCGCGGTGCTCTCGCACGACTTCTGGCGCTCGGAGTTCGGCGGCGGCGATGTGCTCGGCCGGCAGCTCCAGGTCGCGAACGTGCGTGCGACGATCGTCGGCGTCGCGCCACCCGGCTTCCACGGCGTGAACGACGCGAACCCGCCGGCGCTCTGGATCCCGATCACGACGTATGCCTCGAGCACCGGCACGGACGATTCACGCCGCTATCACCTGACGTACGAATGGGGTTGGATCCAGGTCCTCGCGAAGCGGAAGGAGGGCGTCACGCGCGAGGCGGCGGAGGCGGACGTCACGCAGGCGTATCGGCGAAGCTGGGAAGCGCATCGCGCGATGGAGCCGGCACTCGGACCGCTCGAGGAGGCGAACCCGAAGGTGTACGTGGCCGGCGTCCGACTCGGCGCCGGTCCGAATCCGAGCCTCGAGACACGCACCGCGCGCTGGGTGAGCTACGTCGCCGCGTTCGTGCTGCTCATCGCCTGCGCGAACGTCGCCAACCTCTTCCTCGCGCGATCGCTGCGTCGCCGACGCGAAGTCGCGGTGCGCCTCGCGCTCGGCGTGAGCCGCGCGCGGCTCCTCACGCAATCACTGACCGAGAGCCTCATGCTCGCGCTGATGGGAGGCGTCGCCGCCGTCGTCGTCGCGCAGTGGGGCGGGACGCTGATCCGTCGCGTCCTCATCGCGCGCAGTGCGCCGCCGATGCAGTTGTTCACCGATTGGCGCGCAGTCAGGCTGACGCTCGTGATCGCCGTCGCGGCAGGTACTCTCGTCGGGCTCGTGCCGGCGCTGCTCGCGTCGCGCGATGGCAGCGACCTCGCGGGGACGTTGCGTGGCGGCGCGCGTGGCGGCGCGCGGGACGGCCGCCGTGTGCGTGCCGGGCTGCTCATCGCGCAGTCCGCACTCTCGGTCGCGCTGCTCGTCGGTGCGGCGCTCTTCGTGCAGAGTCTCCAAGCGGTGCGGCACAAGCGGATCGGCTTCGACGCCGATCGCGTGCTGCTCGTGCAACGCGTGATCCGGGGCATCCCGTTCACCGACAGCGCGCAGGTGCCGCTGAGGCGCCGCCTGCTCGAGGTGGCCTCGCAGCATCCCGACGTCGAGTCGGCCGCCTGGATCAGCAGCGCGCCGTTCATTAGCACGTCGAGCACGGGCCTCTACGTCGCCGGCATCGACTCGGTCTCCCGTCTCGGAAGCTTCACGTACCAGGCGACGACGCCTGGGTTCTTCCGCACGATGGGCACCCGCATCCTGCGCGGGCGCGGCTTCGAGGACGGTGACGGGCTCGGGGCGCCGCGCGCGATGGTCGTGAGCGCGTCGATGGCGGCGGTGCTCTGGCCGAACGCGGACCCGCTCGGCCAGTGCGTGCGCATGCGCGAGCCGACCGATCCCTGTTGGACGGTCGTCGGCGTCGCCGAGGACATGGTGCAACGCGACCTGCTGGCCGACCGCCAGTTCAACTACTACGTGCCGATCGAGCAGTTCACGCGGACGTGGGGGAACGGCCTCGCGCTTCGCATCCGTGGCGATGTCGAAGAGAAGGCCGAGGGCATCCGGCTCGCGCTCCAACGCGAGATGCCCGGCGCGTCGTACGTGACGACGCTCCCGCTCTCACATGTCGTCGAGAACGCACAGCGCTCCTGGCGCCTCGGCGCGACGATGTTCGTCGTCTTCGGCATCCTCGCGCTCGTCGTCGCGGCGGTCGGCCTGTACGGCGTGATCAGCTATGACGTCGCCGATCGCGCGCATGAGCTCGGCGTGCGCGTCGCGCTCGGGGCCTCGCGCGCGGACCTGCTGCGCATCGTCGCGGGCCAAGGCGTGCGCTACACAGCGGCTGGCGTCGTGGTCGGGCTCGCGATCGCCGCCGCGAGCGCTCGGTGGGTGCAGCCCCTGCTCTTCGAGCAGGGGGCGCGCGACCCGATCGTGTACGGGCTCGTCGGCGCGGTCATGATCGCCGTGGCGCTGACCGCGAGCGCGGTGCCGGCGGTACGGGCGAGCCGGAGCGATCCGGCGTCGGCATTGCGCGCGGAGTGACGCGAGGCGCGAGGTGCGGGGTAGGGCGATGCGGGGTACTTCAACGGATGGACATCGTGCGCCGATCCGCCCTATCGCTCTCGCTGCTCGTCGGTCTGTCTGCCTGCGCCTCCGACGGCCTCGGCCCGTTCGAGCTCCAGTCGCGCCGCGCGACGTGGGAGGCGCGTGAGCCGATCGGGTACGAGTACGACGTCGCGTGGAGCTGTTTCTGCCTCCCTGAGGTCACGCAGACGGTCACGGTCGTCGTCATGAGCGGCGTCGTGCAGCGACGGTTCTACACGGCGACCGGCGAGGACGTCGACCCGCAGTATGCATCGACGTTCACGACGGTCGAGGGGCTCTTCGACGTCCTCGACGAGGTCGCCCGCAAGGATCCCGACAAGCTCGACATCGAGTTCGACGCCGACTTCGGCTATCCGCGACGCATCGTCGCCGACATCGATACGCGCATGGCCGATGACGAGTTCGAGATCGAGATCACAGGCTTCCGCGTGGCGCTGACGACCGCGACCGCGCGGCGCTGAAGGGAGCCGCTCGACGCGGCCCCCTCTCGCCACCGCTTCAGAGCGTCGCCAGCAGCCGGTCGAGCGCGACGTAGCTCTCGTTCGTGCCGCTCTCCATCCCCGCGCCCACCATCCCGTCGCGGTCGGTCGCCTCGAGGAAGATCTTGTGCACCTTGAGCTTCGTCCGACCGTCGCCAAGGTCCTCGAAGTGGAGCTTGTCGACGCTCACATGGCCGGGATAGCCGTCGAACTCGAACGTCATCTCGAGCAGCTCCATCGGCTTCACCTCGCGGAACCGACCCTCGAAGCCGTACTGGTTGCCGTCCGGCGCATGCTCGACGACGCGCCAATGCCCGCCGCGCTCGAACTCGAACCGCTGCACGTCGAGCTTGTTGCCGCGTCCCCACCACTGCGCGAGGAGCCTCGCGTCGGCGTGCGCCTTCCAGACCTTCTCGCGCGGCGCGTCGAAGATCCGCTCGACGAGCAACTCGCGGTCGCCCTTCATCTCCACCTTCGCCTTGCGCGTCTCCATCTTGGTCGTGGCCGTCATGCTTCCTCCCGTGTGCGCTCGAGGAACTCCCCGAGACTGTTGAGGCGCCCTTCGAGCAAGCGGCGGTGATGGTCAATCCACTCCGCCTCGCGATCGAGCCGGCGGGGCCCAAGCCGGCAGGTCCGTACGCGCCCGCGCTTCTCCGACGTGAGGAGGCGGGCGTCCTCGAGCACCTGGACGTGCTTCTTGACACCGGTGAGCGTCATCCCGAACGCGACGGCCAGTTCGGAGATGGTCGCATCGCCGGCTCCAAGGCGATCGAGAATCCCTCGCCGCGTCGAGTCGGCGATCGCGGCGAAGGCGTCGTTGATGGTGCCTGAATACTGAACCATGTGGTTCAGTATATCCGACGCCGCAGTCGAGGTCAAGTTCATCTCCTAGCGGAGGTGGCAGCAGCCGAGGCACGACACTGACGCGCCCCGGAAGCCGTAGCTTCATATACGATTCATGCCCCCCACCCCCGACTCCCTCTTCCTCGACCTCCAATCCGCGCTCGCGGGGCGGTACTCACTCGACCGCGAGATCGGCCGCGGCGGCATGGGGATCGTCTACCTCGCGCGCGAAGTGCATCTCGATCGCCCCGTCGCGATCAAGCTGCTCCCCCCCGAGCGAGCCGCCGACCCGGCGCTGCGCGAGCGATTCCTCCGCGAGGCCCGCGTCGCCGCGAAGCTCTCGCACCCGAACATCATCCCGATCCACGCCGTCGAGGATGCGAGCGGCTTCGTCTTCTTTGTGATGGCGTTCATCGACGGCGAGACGCTCGCCGAACGCGTGCGGACGCGCGGGCCGGTACCGTCCACCGAGGGCGCACGGATCCTTCGCGAGGCGGCGTGGGCGCTGGCCTACGCGCACGACCAAGGGATCGTCCATCGCGACGTGAAGCCGGACAACATCCTGCTCGAGCGCGCGACGGGCCGCGTGCTCGTCGCCGACTTCGGCATCGCAGCCGCGTTCGGCGATGCGTCGAGCGCGAGTGGCACGGTCGCCGGCACGCCGGAGTTCATGAGTCCCGAACAGGTCCTCGGCCGCACGCTCGACGCCCGGAGCGACCTCTACGGCCTCGGCGCGACCGCGTTCTTCGCGTTCTCGGGCCGCTGCCCGTTCGAAGGCGGGACGATGACCGAGATCCTCGCGCGACAGGTGACCGAGCCGGCGCCGCCGCTCGGGAGCATGGGGATGCCGGTGTCGCGCAAGCTTGCCTCGCTCGTCGACCGCTGTCTTGCGAAGGAGCCGGAGCAGCGACCCGCGAGCGCGCAGGCACTCGCTGAGCAGCTCGCGATCACGATCGAGCGCCGGCGGGAGCTGCCCGCGGCGCTGCGTGCGTTCGTGAAGCGCAATGCGCGGCTCGATGGCAGCGGGACGCTGTTCACGAGCCTCGCGTTGCTGCCCGTCTCGGCGGTGACCGGCGCGATGTTCGGGACGACGGCGGGCATGGGCGCGTTCCTGCTCGGCGCCGTCGGGGTGCCGTTCGCGTACTTCGTGCACGCGGCGCGCGGGCTCCTGCGCATGGGCTTCGCGCACCAAGACGTGGGGCCAGCGTTCGCGGCGGAGATCGAGCAGAACCGCGAGGAACTCTCGGTCTCGAGCACGAAGCAGACGCCGCGATGGTTCGAGGGGATCCTCAAGGCGGGGACGCGGATCTTCGGCATCGGTGGCGCAGGCATCATGGGCGCGGCGGTCCTCGGCACGCTCCCACGCGCGCCGGGACAAGTCTTCGCGCTCGGGCCGATCGCCCTGACGGCATCGGCGGTGCTCCTCGGACTGCGCCTCGCCATCTTCAGCCGCGAGCGCGACGTCGATAGCGAGTTCTGGCAGACCGTGTGGACCGGCCCGATCGGGCGCACGGCGTTCATGACCGCGCGCCGCACGCTCGGCAAACGGTCGCCGCTCGCAGCGATGACGCACCGTCCGACCGAACTCTCGCTCGGCATGGCCGCCGAGCAGCTCTACGAGACGCTGCCGAAGCCCACGCGCGCCGCGCTCGGCGAGCTCCCCGCCGTGTTGCGCCGGCTCCAGGACGACGCACAGTCGTTGCGACGCAAGTACGACGACCTACAGGAAGCGCTCGCGACCGCCGGCGACGCCGCCGCGCTCCCGGGCTGGGCCGACGTGCGCGAGGCACGCGACGAGATCCACGCGAAGCTCGGCGAGGCCGTCGGTGCGCTCGAGATGATGCGGCTGGGCCTGCTCCGGCTCCACGCCGGCTCGGTCACGGTCCAGGGCTTCACGACGAACCTCGGGCTCGCGGTCGAGGTCTCCGAGCAGGTCGAGCGCATCATCGCCGCACACGGCGAGGTCGAGCGCGCGCTCGCCTTCCCGCGCCGGATCGCGACGACGCCCGCCTGACGCAGCGCAGCGAGGGGCCGTAAGTTCTGACCTCCCACCCACTGAGAGGTCCCGCCATGGTCCATCGCATCCGCCGTATCGATCCCTTCAGCGCGGCCAAGGTCTGTGCCGTGCTCTACTTCCTCGGCGGGCTGCTCGCCGTGCCGTTCTTCCTGCTCATGTCGGCCGTCGCGCCGGACGAGACCGGGGAGCGGTTCGGGATGGCATTCGCCATCGCGATCCCAGTGGGGTACGCCGTGATGGGTTTCGTCGTCACGCTGATCGCCGCCGCGCTGTACAATCTCATCGCGGGGTGGGTCGGCGGCGTCGAGATCGAGCTGGAATAGTCGCAACCCAACCGGAGCGCTGACATGCCGATGCATCGCCTCGCCACCGTAATGGTGGCCACCACGTTCCTCGCGGTCCCACGCGCGGCCGACGTCCCTCAGCAGACGATGAGCTTCTTCATCACGAGCGCCGGTCCCGGCGACGGGGCCTCGCTCGGCGGCCTCGCCGGCGCCGATCGTCACTGTGCATCGCTCGCCGAGGCGGCGGGCGTGCGCGGCAAGACTTGGCGCGCGTACCTGAGCGCGACCGCGAAGGATGGACAGCCGGCGGTGAACGCGCGCGACCGCATCGGCACCGGTCCATGGTTCAACGCGAAGGGCGTCCTCGTCGCGCGCGACGTCGAGCACCTACACTCCGACGACAACATGCTCGGCAAGGAGCACAGCCTCAACGAGAAGGGCCTGCCGGTGAACGGCCGCGGCGATTCGCCGAACATGCACGACATCCTCACGGGCTCGATGCCCGACGGCCGCCTGTCGAGCGACACGACCGACACGACGTGCGAGAATTGGACGAGCTCGGCGGCGACCGGCAGCGCGCTCGTCGGTCACCATGACAAGACGGGCGGCGGTGCGCGCCCGACGTCGTGGAACTCCGCGCACGGCTCGCGCGGCTGCGGCCAGCAGAACCTCCAGGGCACGGGAGGGAACGGCCTGTTCTACTGCTTCGCGATCTGACGTGATCGCTGTGCGCCGATGCGTCGCCGTGGCGGCGTTCGCCGCCGCGGCGACGGTCGTTGGATGCTCGATCGAGCCGCCGCTCGAGCGGTCCAACCCCTTCGATCCCGAGAGCATCTATGCATTCTCGCTCATCGGACCTGATTCGGTGCACTCGCTCGGCGAGGAGTTCGCTCTCACGCTCGTCACCGACCCTGGGTTGCCCGACGACGACTACGCCATCCTATGGACCGCGTTCCAGTGGTTGGAGCCGAGCGGGTTCCCGGGCGTTCCCCCGATCCCGCGCACCGTCGTGCGGACGGGTGTCCCTGGGCATTTCAGTGTAGTGTTGCCGAGCGCGCGGTATCGCGAGGTCTCCCTCGGCGCCTACTTCGGCACGGTCGCCGTCGGCCATCGCGTCTGGGTCGGTCAGAAGGCGGTCACGCTATCGCTCTCCTGTGCCACGACGGTTCCGGTGCCCTGCGCTGCTCCCCTCCCTCCGCACTCGGTCGTCCGTGTCGTCCCGCTCATGCACGACCCGCGGGGGAATGCGCTCGTCGACCCCAAGTGGGCGATCATCCGAGCGCACGTGACCTCGCGAGACCCTGCGGTCGTCGTGCCGGCGCAGATCCCTGGGGACTCAGCCGCCTACGTGCGGGTGCGCGGAGTCGGCCCCGGCACGGCTTGGGTGGTCGTCGACATCGACGGCACGAAGGATTCCGTCTCGCTCACGTTCTCCCCTCCCTGACCGCATGACCGTTCGTCCGACTGTCCGCGCCTCGCTCGCGATCCTGGCGGTCGCGGCGGGTGCCGTCGCGTGCTCTCGGTGGATTCCGTGCGCGTCGACGTCGGGTCGTGAGCGCGCGCGTCACTCGCTGAGGGAGGCGAGCCGCCGCCGCGCGATGACGGTGCGGCGCGCCGAGTCGCCCTCGGCCTTCTCGAGCACGGCGACCGCCTCGGTGAGCAGCACGCGTGCCTCGGCGCGCTTACCGCGCTGCGCGACGCACCAGCCGAGCTCGCTGAGTGATTCGCCGATGTAGCGATGTCCCGACGGGAGGCCCGCCCGCCGCAGCGCGAGCGACTCGCGCAAGAGCGCCTCGGCGCGCGCGTGCCGTCCGCGAGCCATCTCGATGGACGCGAGGCCCAGGCGCGGGATCGCCTTGTTCACGTGTCGCGGCGCGAGCGCCACGTCGCCGATCGCGATCGAGCGTTCGTACGCGGCCGCCGCGTCGTCGAGGCGACCGAGGTCGCGGTAGGCGATCGCCAGGTTGTTCTGCGCGGCCGCGACGCTGAGGTGCGCCCCACCGTAGAGCCGCTCGAGCACCGAGGCGTACTCGCGGAACGCCCCGACCGCCTCTTGGGGACGGTCGAGGTCGAGCAGCAGGAGCCCATAGCTGTTCAGCGTGTTCGCGACCTCGGGATGCCCGTCGCCATAGAGCCGGCGGCGCGCGGCGAGCGTGCGCAGGTAGAGCGACTCGGCCTCGACCGGCTTTCCGAGGTCGCGCAGCACCGAGGCGAGGTTGCGCATCGTGCTCGTCGTCGCGACGTGCACCTCGCCGAACGCGCGCAGCTCGATCGCGAGCGCCTCGCGCAGCAGCGTCTCCGCTTCGTCGCGCGCCTCGAGACGCCGCAGGAGGCGGCTGAGCCGCGTCATCGCGGCCGCGACCAGCGGGTCGCCCGGGTCCCGGCGCGCCCGCTCGATCGTGAGCGCCCGCCGGAAGAGCGACTCGGCCTCGGCCAAGCGGCCAAGGTTCTCGACGGTATACGCGAGCTGGCCGAGGACCTCGGCGACCGCGAGGTCATCGTCGCCGTAGAGGGCGCGGCGCGTGGCGAGACTGCTCCGCTCGAGCGAATCGGCCTCGACCATGCGCCCCTCGTCGTGCAACACCGTGCCGAGGGCGAGCTCGCTCGTCGCGATCTCGGGATGCCCGGGTGGAAGGACGCGCCGATGGATTTCGAGCGCGCGCTCCATCATCGACCGCGCCGTCGACTGAAGGCCGAGCGACGAGTAGACGTCGCCGATCGTGCGCATCATCGTCGCCTGCACGTCGGGATGGTCGGCGAGCTCCGTCTCGATGCGCCGCGCGCCCTCGTCGAGCAGTTCGCGCGCCGTGACCTCGCGACCGCGCGCCTCGGATGGGTCGGCGACCTCGAAGACGCTGGCCAGGAAGCTCGCGACCTGCTCGGCCTTCGCCTGCGCGACGGAAGCGGCGTCGCGCTGCACGGCGAGCCGGCGCGCCTGGACGGTCATCGCGATCGCGACGCCGGCCAGCAGCAGGATGACGCCGGCGCCGGTCGCGACCGCCGCCTCGTTGCGTCGCACGAAGCGTGAGAAGCGATACCACCGCGAGTCGGGCCGCGCGCGCACCGGGTACCCGTCGAGGTACCGCCGGATGTCCTCGGCGAAGCGGTCCACCGATTCGTAACGGCGCTGCGGGTCCTTGCGCAGGGCGGTGAGGACGATCGTGTCGAGGTCGCCGCGCAGCGCGCGCGCGACGCCGGCCGGCGCGACCGCGCTCGGGTGGGGCGGATCGACCTCGCAGACGAGGCGCTCGACCTCTCCCATCGAGCGTCCCGCCGTCGCGAGCGGGAGCGCGCCGGCGAGCAACTCGTAGAGCACGACGCCCAAGCCATACACATCGGTCGCGACGGTGATGCGACCGCCGCGCAACTGCTCAGGGCTCGCGTAGGCCGGCGTCAGGAGACGGACCGCGGGACGCGTCTCATCGGCGTCGTCCGCATCACCGGGGGCGATGAGCTTCGCGATGCCGAAGTCGAGCAACTTCACGCGACCGTCGGCGGTGACGAGGATGTTCGCCGGCTTGATGTCACGGTGGACGACGAGGTGCCGGTGCGCGACGCGCACGGCGTCGCAGACCTGGAGGAAGAGCGCGAGCCGCTCGCGAAGGCTGCACGCGTGGAGCGCGCAGTGGCGATCGAGCGGGATCCCATCGACGTATTCCATCGCGACCCACGGCACGCCGTGGGCCGTGGTGCCGCCGTCGATCAAGCGCGCGATGCCGGGGTGATCGAGCTCGGCGAGGATCTGTCGCTCGGCCCGGAAGCGCCGCAGGTGCTCGGCGGTCCGGATGCCGCCGACGACCTTGAGCGCGACTTGTGCCTCATACTCGGCGTCGGCGCGGCGGGCGAGGAAGACGGCGCCCATCCCGCCGCGCCCGATCTCGCGCTCGATGAGCCAGGGCCCGAGACGTTCGCCGGGACGCGCGTCGGGTGTCGCCTCGTCGGCGGCGGCGCGCGCGGCCTCGCCGACGACATTGCCGAGGACCGCGCTGGCCGTCGCGTGGGCGGCGAGGAGCCGCTCGAGCTCGCGATGCAGGCCGGGCTCGCTCGCGGCGAGCAGCGCGAGGCGGGCCGCGCGTTGAGCGGCGGCGAGGTCGAGGACCTCGTCGAACAACGCCTCCAAGCGCTGGAAGCGCTCGCGCTCGCTGCCGCCGGTGGTCGCCACGCCGGCTCAGCTCAGCGCATCGTACAGCCAGGCACGCGCCATGCGCAGGTCGCGATGGACCGTCGCCGGGGCGATGCCGAGCACGCGCGCGACCTCCTCGTAGCTAAGGCCGCCGAAGTAATGCAGCTCGACCGCCTGGGCCTTCCGCGCATCGAGCGTCGCGAGGCGCTCGAGCGCCTCATCGAGCGCCTCGAGCTCGGCCGGTCGCGACGGCGCATGCGCGATTGCCTCCTCGAGCGTGACGGCGGGCGCACCGGCGCCGCGGCGCTCGCGTCCGCGCGACCGGGCGTGGTCGACGAGCACCCGGCGCATCGTCCGCGCGGCGGTCGCGTAGAAGTGCGCGCGATCCTCCCACGGTACGTCGGCCCCGGCAAGGCGGAGGAAGGCCTCATGCACGAGCGCCGTCGCCTGGAGCGTGTGACCCGGACGATCGGCATCCATCGCCCGCGCCGCGAGCCGATGCAGCTCGTCGTAGACGCAGGTGAGCAGCCGGTCGCGTGCCGACTCGTCGCCCGCGCGCCAGGCGGCGAGCAGCGCCGTGACGGACGGCGGGGCTCCGGTGGTGGTCGAGCGCGGTACCTGCACGCCGCCACCTTACGGGTCGGTCGCCCGCCGTGCAACCGAGTGACGGCATACCCGTGGGTATGTCCCGCCCGGTCGACGGCGCGCCGACCCGACACCATGCGATCACTTCGCGATCCCGACCATCACGACCGGATTGCTCGCCGTGCTCGTCCAGATCACGTCGTCCTTCCCATCGCCATTGACGTCGCGCACGATGATCCGGTCGAGCGAGGCCCAGCCCGTGCTCGGCGTGTGGGGCACGTGCTGGGTCCCCCACGGGAACGAGAACCCGCCGTTCGCGAGGCCGAGGCCGATGTACACCGAGCCGACCGATTGCGGTGACCGCGTGAGCACGAGGTCCGCGCGTCCATCGTCATTCACGTCGCCGACGTGCGCGATCACGCCGTGGTCGTGGGCCAACTCGGTCACGGCGTACGAGCCGAACGCCCCCGCGCCACCGTTGATCGCGCGCTCGACGATCAACTCGCCGCCGAAGACCTTCACCCACGCCAAGTCGTTGCCGTTCACGCCGTCGATGTCGCCGGTCACGAACTGGTAGAGCGTCTTGTTCCCCGGCTTGTCGAAGAAGCTCGCGATCGTCGCGAAGGTGCCGGTCGTCGCGGAGCTCGGCGTGAAGCGGATCAGCCAAGTGCGATTGTCGCTCACGCCGGCGACCCCCACGTTCATCACGATCTCGCCGCCCGGCTGCCCGTCGAACTCGCCGATCCGGGGGCGCGTGTACTGCGTCCAGTTGCCGTTGATGTCGGTGTAGTTCGACACCATCGCAAAGGTGCTGTCGTCCTGCGCCAGACCGGGATAGAGGCGCATCGCCGCCGCGCTCCGGTTCGTCCACAGCAGGTCGCCCCGCCCATCACCGTCGAGATCGCCGACGGTGAGCTGGTAGTTGGTGCCCCAGCTGGTGTTCACGTGCCCCTGCGGTGCGCGCCAGGTGTAGCTGCCGTCGCCGTTCGACATGCCGACGTACACGACGTTGCTGTCGCTACGATGGTTGAACGCGAGGTCATCGCGACCGTCGCCATCGATGTCGAGGACGACGGGCTCGAACGAGGCCCAACCGCGCGTGGCGGGATTCGCCGGATGCGTCACCGTCGCCGCCGGCGTGAATCCGCCCTCCGCGCCTCCCAGCGCGACGGTCACCTTGTTGTAGCCGGCGCCGCCCGAGAGCCGCTCGTTGAACACGAGATCCACCCGCCCATCACCGTTCACGTCAGCATCGAGGACCTGTCGCGTGCCGGCCCCGAAGGTCACGCCGAGCGTCGCCGGGTCGCGGAACTCGAACGCCCCCGGCAGCTGCGGCACACAGGTGGATTCCACATAGGTGCCCACTTCCGAGACGAGCGCGACCTCGCCGGTCAATGACTTGAGTTCGAACCAGAGCGGCGCCGCGGTCGTCAGCGGCGTGTCGTCGGCGAAGTACGCCGCGAGGTCGCCGGTGCGGATCGCGTTGATCGCGCTCGACTGGTCCCCGCCGACCTGGGAGATGCGGATCTCGGCGGTCTGAAGGATCGCCTTGTGCCGGGCGCTCAACTCGCCGGACACCTTGCCGGCGGCGAGGTCATACGACGCCTCAAGCGCGGCCTTGATCTCGTTCGTCTCGGCCTTGGCGGTCATCGTGAACACCATCATGCGGCCGTACCCGATGCGCGAGACGTAGAGCGGCGGGTTGTCCTTGCCGATGCGGCCGAGGGCGGCATGCTGCGCGTACTTGTCGGACGTGAAGGCGTCGCTGAAGAACGCCGCTGGCGTCGGCGGCTGCGTCACGCCGGCGACGTACATCTGCTGCATGAACTGCGCGGCGATCGTGTTCGTCGTCGCCGTGCGCTCGAACGAGCCCGAGGCGCTCGCCTCGAAGCCGAGATACCGCCCCGACGCCTTCAGCGCGACGGCGAGCTGGCGCTCGTTGCTGTACGTCTGCGAGACGTACGTGATGTTGTTCGCGGTCGCGATCCCGTCGGCGTGCGCCGTCGCGATGAGCGCGCCCTTCGCGGCGTTCACGGTGCCCGAGGTCGGGTTCGGCACCACGGCGGAGTTCTGCGCGGCATCGATCGTGAGCGTGAGGCTCACCGGCGAGCGCTCGGCGACCGGCAGCTGGAGCAACCCGCCCAGACTCGCGCCGTCGCGGTGCGTACGTCCCTGGATCAGCGCACCGGGCCAGACGACCGTTTGATCGATGTTGAAGGCGATCGCGCGGTCGGGGTTGTCGACGAACTCGTACGTCTGTTCGGTGCAGCTGAAGGTGACGTCCGGCTCCACGACCGAGACCACGCCCGTGCTGTCGACGCGTTCGAGGTCGTCCACCTCTTCCTTCTTGGTCGGGGTCCCCACGGGTGACGGCGCTTTCGTCGGCGTCTTCTCCGCGAACTGCGACCAGGCGGGGACGCACGATTGGAGATCGGCGGCACTGGCGCACTCGCCGGTCGGAGGCTCGATCTCGGTCGGCTTGTCGCCGGAACAGGCGGCGAGCGCGATCGCGAGGGCGGCGACGGCACTGCGCAGCGGTCCGCGTTCGAGTGCGCGGCGCAAGGGACGGATCAGGACGGTCGGGTACATGGCGGATTCGGGGACGGGGTGGGATCGATGTCCTTCCCCATCCCAAGCGTCATCCGGTCCCGTCCACCCTCATTGCGGCGGCTGGGTCAGGCCGCTGGTGACCCCTCCGTCGGGGCCGGTACGGGCGGCTTCGCCTTGGCCCGTTCGGCTCGAGCCGGGTCCGCATCGCTCAACAGCACCGCCGCCCACCGGGTCCCGGGATTGCCCTCGAGGAGGAAGCGCGCGGCCATCGTCAGTGGCACGGCGAGTAGCGCGCCGGTCATGCCGAGCATCCACCCCCAGAACACGAGTGAGAGCAACACGACCGCCGGCGAGAGATCGAGCGACTCGCCGACGAATCGCGGCTTCACGACGTTGTCGACGACGAAGTTGATCGCGATGAACGCGGCGACGACCGCGATCGCGCGTCCCGGCCCGTACTGGATCAGCGCGAGCGTCGCCGGCGGCACGAGGGCGAGCAGGAAGCCGATGTTCGGCAGGTAGCTCAGCACGAACGAGAGCACGCCCCAGAGCACGGCGAAGTCGACGCCGAGGGCGAACAGGAGCACGGTGTTCAACGCGCCGGCGACGAGGCCGAACACCGTGTTGATCACGACGTAGTCGCGCAGCGCCTTGCCGAACCGGTCGAGCCGCGCGATGGCGCCGGTGCCGCGCCGCGGCGCCGAGAGCTCCGCGGTGAACATGATGTCGTCGGGATCGGGCGCGACGGTCGCGGCGGCCGCGAGCCGCGCCTTCGCCGGATAGCGCGCGGCCTCGATCATCATGAACGACATGATCAGCACGAGCACGCCCAGCGCGCCGAACGTCGAGCCGAGTCCGCGGATGAACCGCAGCGCATGCCCGACGACGGCGCCGGGCTGGAGCGCCTCGGCCTGGAGCAGGAGCGACGTATCGAACGGCAGTCGGGAGAGAAGCCCGGCGACCGACCCGCGCAGCTCCTCGACGCGTGGCTGGTAGTCCGGCAGGCGGTCCTGCAACTGGCTCAGCGAGGCCCAGACGAGCAACACGATCAACGCGATCGCGACGACGCCGATGACGATGCCGGTGAGCGCGGCGAGCGTCGATGGCCATCCGCGCCGCCGCAGCGCGGCAGCGGCCGGGCTCCAGGCGACGGTGAGCAGCAGCGCGAGCACGACGGGGCCGATGACCGGCGCCGCCGCGCGCATGCCGGCGAGGATGATGACGGTGCACGCGAGCGCGAGCAGCGTGCGCCCCGCCGGAGTCGACGCCTCCCCCGATGCGACGGGCATGCGACGCGGCGGCGGGTCACGAGCCGCCCCACCCACGCCGCGAAGCCGTCGAAGTAGAGGTACGCGACCGGCACGACGATGAGCGTCAGCATCGTCGACGTGATGAGCCCGCCGATGACCGCGCGCGCCATCGGCGCACGGAAGCCGCCGCCCTCGCCGAGCGCGAGCGCGATCGGGAACATGCCGGCGATCATCGCGAGCGTCGTCATCATGATCGGGCGGAGTCGCACGACGCCGGCCTCGATCATCGCCGTCACACGGTCGGTGCCGGCGGCGCGGCGCTCGTTCGCGTTGTCGACGAGCAGGATCGCGTTCTTCACGACGAGGCCGAAGAGCAGGATCACGCCGATCATCGACATCATGTTGAACGTGTCGTCGGTCAGGAGCAGCGCCAACAGCACGCCGACGAGCGAGAGCGGCAGCGAGAGCATGATCGCGAACGGCTGCATGACCGACTCGAACTGGCTCGCGAGGATCAGGAAGATGAGGATGACCGCGAGCGCGATCGACTCGAGCACGTAGCCGACGGTCTCCTCGAGCTGCTCGGTCTCGCCGCCGAGCTGTACGGTGTAGCCGGGCGGGAGCGGGATGTCATCGAGCGCGGTGCGGATGGCGGCCGACGCCTCGGCGACCGAGAGGCCCGCGCCGGTGCTCGCGGTGACGCGCGCGACGCGGTTCAGCGATTGGCGGTCGATCTGCGCCGGCGCCGTGCCCTCGGTGACCGTCGCGACGTTCGCGAGCGGCACGGTGATCGCGCTGCCGTCCGGCGCCCGGTTCATCGTCGCGAGCGGCAGTCCGTGGAGGTCCTCGACCGACACGCGCCGCTCGGGCGAGACCTGCACGACGACGTCGCGCTCCTCGCCCGATGGGTCCTCCCAGCGGGTCGCGACCTCGCCGGCGAGCATCGGGCGGATGCTCCCCGCGACCTGGCCGACGTCGAGCCCGACCTCGTTCGCGACGTCGCGCCGCACGTCGATGCGGAACTCGGGCCGCGGCTCGCCGAGCGACGTGTTCACGTCCACGACGCCGGGGATCGCCTGCATCGCCCGCGCGACCTCGGCCGAGAGGCGTTGGAGCGAGTCGACGTCGGTGCCGCGGATGTCGACCGAGAGCGGCGCCTGCGCCCCGCCGAGGCCGCCGGCGAGCAGCACCGACGTGCGCACGCCGTAGATCGGCGCGACGGCGGCGCGCGCGGCCTCCATGACCTCGACCTGCGACCGGTCGCGCTCGCCGCTCGGCACGAGCTTCACGTACGCCTCGCCGTTCGTCACCGTGCCGGTCGCGCCGGCGCCGATCGTGATGTAGGTGTAGTCGACGCCCGGGATCGCGCGCAGCACCGAGTCGACCTGCTCCGCCTTCGCGCGCGTGTAGGCGAGGCTCGACCCTTCCGGCGTCTCGAACTGCACCGCGAACTCGGAGTCGTCGGACTCGGGCATGAAGCCGCCGCCGATGAACGGGAAGAGCATGAACGCGCCGATGAACGATGCGAAAGCGAGCAGGAGCGTCGTCTTCCGGTGCGTCACCGCCCACGCGATGACGCCGCGATAGCGTTCGGCCTGCGCGTCGAACCAGGCATTGAAGCGCGCGATGCCGCGCGTGACGAGGTTGCCGCGCCGTTCGCCCGCGCCGTGCGCGCCATGCGGGTCGACGCCCCACCAGGCCGAGAGCATCGGCGTGAGCGTGAACGACACGAAGAGCGAGACGAGCACCGCCCACGCGATCGTCAGGCCGAACTGGAAGAAGAAGCGGCCGATGATGCCACCCATGAACGCGACGGGCACGAACACCGCGACGATCGCGAGCGTCGTCGCCATGACCGCGAGCTGGATCTCCTTCGTGCCGACGAGCGCCGCGGCGCGGTGACCCTGCCCCATCTCCCGATGGCGCACGATGTTCTCGATGACGACGATCGCGTCGTCGATGAGGATGCCGATCGAGAGCGAAAGCGCCATCAGCGTCAGCACGTTGAGCGTGAAGCCCAGCGCGCGCATCAGTACGAACGACGAGATCACCGACACCGGCAGCGCGAGCGACGTGATGACCGTCGCCTTCCAGTCGTTCAGGAAGAGCATGACGATGATGACGGTGAGGATCGCGCCGAGCACGAGCTCGTGGATGACGTCCTCGACCGACTGGCGGATCGCGACCGAGTTGTCACGCACGACGCGCAGCGTCGTGCCGGCCGGCAGGCGGTCGCGCATCTCGGTGATTGCCACGGCGACGCCGTCGGCGACCTCGACCGTGTTCGCCCCCGAGATCTTCAGGATGTCGAGCGACACGGCGCGTTCGCCGTTCACGAACGCGAGCGACCGCTCCTCCTCGTTGCCCTCCTCGACGATCGCGACCTCGCGCAGGCGCACGGCGACGCCGCGCCGGTTCGCGACGACGATGTCGCCGAACTGCATCGGGTCGGTGATGCGGCCGGTGACGCGCACGAGCGTCTCGGTCGCGCCGCGCTCGAGCCGGCCGGCCGGCGCCTCCACGTTCTGCGCGCGGAGCGCCCCCATGACCTCGGGCACCGAGACGCCGAGCGCGCGCAGGCGCTCGGGCAGCAGGTTCACGCGGATCTCGCGTTCGAGCCCACCGGCGATGCGCACCTCACCGACGCCGCGCACGTTCTCCAGCGCGCGCCGCAGGTCCTCGTCGGCGAGCGCGGTGAGCTGCGTCATCGGCATCGACGGCGATGACAGCGCGAGCGAGATGATCGGCTGCGCCGCCGGGTCGAACTTCTGCACGATCGGCGGGTCGATCGCCTCCGGGAGCTCGCGCCGGATGCCTTCGATCTTCGAACGGATGTCCTGCGCGCCGAGGTCGGAGCTGCGGCCAAGGTCGAACTCGACGACGACCTGCGAGACGCCCTCGAGCGAGACCGACGTGATGCGGTCGACGCCCTCGACCGGATTGAACGCCTGCTCGAGCCGCTCGGTGACCTCGCGCTCGATCGTCTCGGCGCTCGCGCCGGGATACGTCGTCTGCACCATCACGACCGGGATGTCGACCTCGGGGAACTGGTCGATCGCGAGCTGGCGGTAGCTGAAGAGGCCGATCGTCACGAGGCCCAGCATCACCATCAGGGTGAAGACGGGGCGGCGGATCGCGACGGCGCTCAGGCCACTGCCCTGCTCCGCGATGTCGTCGTCATGTTCGCGTGGCATCGTCAGCGCTCGCCTTGGAGGGTCACGCGCTGTCCGTCGGCGAGGCCGGGCTGCGGCCGCACGAGCACACGCTCGCCGTCGGCGAGCCCTTCGGTGATCGCGACGACGCCCGATGCGGCATCGCGCGTGCCGACCGTCACCGGCCGGCGGCGCACGACGTCGCCTTCGACGACGAACACCGCCGCCTCGGCGCCCGAGCCGCTCACGGCGGTCGCGGGCACGGTCACCGCGCCCTTCACCGAACGACCCGCGACCTCGCCGCGCGCGTACTGCCCGGCGATGACCTCGCCGCGCGGGTTCGGCAAGCGCACGTACACGCCGACCTGACGATCGCTCGCGCTCGCCGTCGGGTCCTTGCGATCGACGCGGCCGCTGAAGGTCCGATCAGGGAAGGCGTCGAGCGTGAACGTGACCGGTTGTCCGACGCGGACGGCGGCCGCCTCGTCCACCGGCACGCGGCCGGCGAGCTCGAGCGTGCGCGTGTCCACGACGGTGAGCACCGGATCGCCGACGGAGATCGGCTGTCCCTGCTCGGCCGCGCGCTCGCTGATCATGCCGTCCATCGGCGCGCGCAGCGTCGTGAACCCGGCGGATTCCTCGGCGGCGGCCGCGACCGCCTTCGCCGCGGCCACTTGCGCCTCGGCGGCTTGATACGCCGACTCGGCGTTGTCGGCGTCGACCTGCGAGATCCCCCCGGCCGCAAGGAGGCGACGCGCGGCGTCACGCCGCGTGCGCATGACCGCGAGATTCGACTCCGCCGCGGCGACGCCCGCCGCGGCGCTCGCGGCTTGGCTGCGCACCCCCTCGGCGTTGATCGTTGCGAGGCGTTGCCCCCGCGAGACGCGCGAGCCGCGATCGACCTCCAGCGCGCCGATCGTGCCCGCGACCTGCGCCGTCAGCGTGACCGTCGTCGCCGGCTCGAGCGGACCGCGCAGCACGATGCCCGTCGTCACATCGCGCACGGTGGCGGTCGTCACGTCGGCGGCGGTGAGCGACAGTGCGCGGCCAGCGCCGGTGCCCGTCGCCGCGGCGGTGGACGTCGTCGTGGTGTCCGTGCCGTCGGCGGGCGCGTCAGGCGGTTCGCCCCCGCCGCAGGCGACGGCGATGAACGCGAGGGACGCGACGCGCGCCGCGGCGAGTCGGCGGGAACGGGACATGAGCGGTGAACGGCGGTGCATCACGAGCGGTTCTCCATGGTGGTGCTGCGGCCGGCGTCGGTGCCGGCGGCTTCGATCGCGCCGCGGATCGCGGCGACGACGCGCTGCTGGAAATCGCCGAAGGCCTGGATGCGTTCGCGTGCGACCGTATCCATCCCCCGCGCCGCGGACGCGGCGACGAGTGCGGCGTGGAGCTTCTCGAGCTCGGCGAGTTTCTGCTCGGTCATGCGTCGGGGCATGTCGGGGGCGATTACATAGTAGTCGCGCCGGTCGCCGCGACGGGTGACGAGCTCGACGAGCCCGAGGCGAGCAAGGTAGCGTGCGTCGTTGCTGACGGAGGCCTTGCTGACGCCGAGGGCCTCGGCGATCGCGTCGAGGCTGAGGGGCTCGGACTGGAGCGTGAGATACCCGACAACGCGCCCGGCGATACGGGGGAGGCCTTGGGATTCCCAAACCAGGCCGAGACGCTCGACGAAATCGTCGAGCGGGGCGGGGCGGCGGGTGCGGGACGACATCGCTCGAAGCTACGTCGTTTACTTCGTTAAGTCAACACTAAACGTTACGCGGAACGCGGCCGCGTGCGAAGCGTTCGTTCGTGTCGCATCTTCCGCGCGTCCGCACGTATCGCTGACGTTCGTTGTCGGTCCGGTTCGGTCCCGTCCGTCCCACCAGGAGATCGTCTCGGCATGCCCCGCAGACTCGCCGCCGTCTCGCTCGCGCTGATGCTTGCCGTCCCGCTTCAAGCGCAATCCGAACCGGCGCGTCCCCCGGAACGGCCGGATGCGGTCCTCACGCCCGGGCCGCTGGACGAGGGCTTCATCGCCTGGCGGGAGCGAGTGGCCGAACGCGGTCGCGCCGGCGTCTCCTTCCTCGTCGAGGGCGAGCGCTTCCATGTGCTGATGCTGACGCCGATGGCGATCGACGCGCAGCGGCCGGACTCCCTGATCCAGAAGGCGACCCGCGGGTGCCGTGCGGCGCTCGAGCTCGACTCGGCGACGGTCGTGAACACGCAGGACCTTGAACCGTGGGCCGTGTTCGACTCGGCGGCGTACGCGCGACCGCTCATCGCGATCGCCGTTTATCCCGCCGAGGTGCGTCGCTTCGACTGTCACGCGGGGCTGCTCGCGCGCTTCGCCGCGATGTCGCGCGGCGCGCTCTACGGACGATTCGCCGAGTATTCCCCGCGCACCGACGTGAAGCGCGTCGAGGTGCGACGGGCCGGCGTGCTCGAACCGCCGGTCCTCGAAGGCCGCGCGCCGGTCACGAAGTTCGAGGTCGGACGTTCGTACCGCGACGGCACGAACCATGTCCGCGTCTGGGTGGAGCAAGAGACGTTCGCGCCCGACGCCGAGGGCGAGGCGCCGCGACTCGAGATCCACGTCTGGAACATGGTCGATGAGGAGCCGGACATCCTGCCGATACCGGTCGAGGTCGCGCGCGCTGTCTGGCAGCAGATGATGCCCTGGCGAGCGATGACGCTCGGTAGGAACGGCGTCCCACCGAAGGACGTGGGGCGCATCGAGCTGCCGATGCCGCGGGACTCCGTGCTGCGCGTCGCGCACGAACGCTACCGCGCCGGCGAGCCGGGCATCGCCGCATCGACGGCCCTCGAGCGTTTCATGTACCGCCCGATGCCGCCGCGGAAGGAGATCCTCAACGCCATGCTGCTCTCGGCCTCGGCGTTCTCCGCGTATGGCGAGGACGAGGCGGCGCTCTCGCTCGTCGCCGACGTGATCGAGGTATTCCCGTGCTTCACGCTCTCCGGGGACGCCCCGGCGTCGATGCACGACATGGTCGATCGCGTCCCCCGTGCCGAGGCGCGATGCACGTCGATCCCGCTGCCGCTCATCGCGCTGCGATCGGTCGTACCGGGTTGGGGCCAAGCCACCGGTCCGCTGCGGCGCCGCATGGCGCTGAGCGTGGCCGCCGGGACGGCGGGCGCCTATCTGCTCTCGGCGGCGGCGCGCGAGTTCCAGCGCAGCAACTATGAGAAGTATCTGGACTATCGCGGCGGTGGAGGACCGAATGCCGAGGCGCTCATCGGGCGTGCGGAGCTCGGACGCAACCTCGCGAACGGTCTCCAGATCGCGGGTGCCGCGCTCTGGGTCGGGGCGGGCGTCGAAGCGATCTGGGCCGAGCGCCAGCACAGGCGCCGGCTCGACGAGGTCCGCAACGTGGGCCGGCGCGGCAGCGGTGGACAGGTCAGCGCGACGCCGCGCGTCACGCCGCGCGTCACGCCGCGAGTGACGCCGGTGGTCACGCCGGCGTTCGTCGGATTCAGCGTGAGCGTGCCGTGATGCGCCGCGGACGACGTGCATCAGCGGTCGGTGCGACGTTGCTCGCGGCCTCGCTCATGTCGTGCACCATCGAGCCGCCTCTCGCACACATCAATCCGTTCGACCCTGGGGCGAAGGCGAACTTCTGGATCTCGGGACCGGACTCGGTACACGGTGCGGGCACGCGTTTCACGATGCGGCTCGAGGGCACGAAGCCGCTCCCATCTGGGAGCCTCCTCATCGGCTGGCACTCGAGTCACCCGGCGATGGTCGCTGGCGGGGCCGGCGGCGAATTCTTGGTGATGTCCGCGAGTCCGACGTACGTCGCAGTCATCATCCGCGCCGAGTTGGGCGAGGACGTCGTGTACGCGAAGACGGTCTACGTCGGGCAGCCGTAGCCGAGCACCGACCATCAACGAACGAGCCGCCGGGGCGATCGCCTCGGCGGCTCGTCGTTCACGCGGGGCGGCGCGCTACTTTTTCTTCGCGGCGCGGCGGGCCGGACGACGCGCGGCGGACTTCCGTACGGTCGACCTCCGTGCGGTCGACTTCCGTGCGGTCGACCTCCGCGCGGCCTTGCGCGCGGGCCGCTTCGCCGTCTTCCGCTTCGCGACCTTCGCCTTGCGCCCCTTCGACGCCGGCTTCGCGCGCTTCGCCTTCTTCGCCGGCTTGCGCTTCGCCGTCGCCTTGCGCACGGCCTTCTTCACCTTCTTCACCGCGCGCGCGACGACGCGCTTCGCCGTCTTGAGGGGGGACTTCCGGCGCTCGTCGGGAGCGTCGCTCGCCGCGGGCATCACCGCGGGACTCGTCATCGGCGCGGTCGCCGGCGCCGCGACAGGCGGAACGAGCGGCGCGGGCGACGGAGGGACCGGCACCGGATTCATCGCATCGCGTCCAAAGCTGTCAGGCGTCCACGGTCTCTCCTCGAGCATGTGTTCTCCACAGGTGGTGGTTGTGCCTGAAGGTACCGCTTGCGTGCGCAACCCGCACGATGCCCTAGCGAGGCAGGATCACCCTCACGCCGTCTAGGCCGCCCCCCGACGGCCCATCGCTGAACCTGACGTCGCCGAAGGACACGGCGACGCCCGCATCCACGGTGTCTGTTCGGACGAAGGGGTATCGGGACCAGGTCAGATAGTCCTTCACGTCCCGATGTGCCATGGCCTCACGCACGGCCGGGGTCTCCCAATCGCCGCGCGGGATCGCTGCATCGGCCCGGAACGTGACCCGCTCGGCCCCCGGCGCCAGCCACCGGAACTCCCCACGCACGAATGAGTCGGACGTCGCGACGATGAGCGCTCCCTTCCACGGCTGGGCCGGGAGCGGCTGGTACATGACCTCTTCGACATCCTTCATCCCCGTCGCCTCCGTCGCGAGCCGCGAGACCTGCTCGGCGATGGAACTCGCGCCGATCATCGCGGCGATGTAGGCGACCGCGATCGCGCCGAAGACACGGACCCGCCCGACCGTACGCCGCCAGGGCAGGAGCGCGGCGATGAGGAACGCCCAGAGCCAGGGATCGACGATGAAGAGCGCGTCGCCATAGAACCACCGGTCGCTGAACGGCATGAGCAGCCGGATGCCATAGGTGTTGAGCCAGTCGAGCAGCGGATGGCTCACGACGCCGACCACGGCGATGAGCAACGTCGCGCGCGCATCGAGCGGTGTGAGCGATGGGTCGCGCCGTCGACGGATCAGGCGATCCCAGCCCACCATGAGCGCCGTGAGGGCAAGCGGGAGCAGGGCGAGCGCGATCGGCCCATGCGTCCAGCCTCGGCGGAACGCGAGTCCCGCGTAGTTGCCGGCGAACATGATGAAGATGTCGAGGTCGGGCGCGTTCGCGGCGAGCATGAGCGTCGTGGCGGCGAGCGGGAGGCGCCCGCCGCGGTCGAGCCCCGCGCGGGCCAGCGCCGCGCCGGCCATCGTGTGCGTGATCGGGTCCATGCGCGAAAGCTAGGGCGCGCACAACGCCGCGCGATTGCCCCTCGTAGGGCCAGGAGCGAAGTTCGACCCGTCCCCCTTTCGGAGCCGTTCGATGTCGCTGCCCCGCCCCCTCGCGCGTTCGCTGCGCGCCGCCTCGCTCTTCGTCGCCGCGACGTTCGTCGTCGCGACCGCCCTCGACGCCCAGCTCCCGACGCGCACCGATGCGTCGACCGCGTCCGCGTCGACCGACGGCGGCGCGCGCACGCTGCGCACGCTCGGCCTCGAGGACCTGCTCTCGTGGAAGTCGATCCGCTTCCCGACGTTCTCGAACGACGGGCGCTGGATGGCGTACGTGCTCGCGCCGAACGAGGGCGACGCCGAGTTCGTCGTCAGGGCGACGACCGAGGGTGCCGCCGAGACGCGCATCCCGATCGGCGCGGCGCCGAGCGGCTTCGGTGGCGCGGCGGGCGTCGCGATCTCGGGGAACAGCCGCTGGGCCGCGTTCACGATCTACGCGACGGCCGAGGAGGCCCGGAAGGCGCGCCGCGACCGGCGCACGCCGGCGACGAAGGTCGCCGTCATCGAGCTCGCGACCGGCGCGAAGCGCGAGTTCGAGCGCATCCGGAATTTCCGCTTCGCGGGTGAGAAGTCGGACATCATCGCGCTCCAGCACATGCCGCCGGAGGCACCGAGCGGCGGCAGTGGAGGCGGCGGTGGAGGCGGCGGTGGAGGCGGGAGCGGCACGCTCGTGACACTGGTCGATCTCTCCGGCGGAACGCCGGTGACGATCGCCGGCGTCGGTGACTACGCGTTCGATTCGGACGGCCGCTTCCTCGCATACACGATCGACCAACGCGACCAGCTCGGGAACGGCGTGCAACTACGCGAGCTCGCGACCGGCGTCGTGCGCGCGCTCGACGCCGGAAAGGCGATGTACCGTCGGCTCTCGTGGGCCGATTCGGGCGACGCGCTCGCCGTGCTGCGTCTCCAGCCCGACAGCGCAACGAAGGACACGCTCGCGACGGTGCTCGGCTGGTCGCGCCTCGCGTCGCGTTCGCCGGTCACGGTGACGATCGACGAGAAGAGCACCGGCATCTCCGGCGGGCTCGTCGTGAGCGCGGATCGCACGCCGGACTGGAGCGAGTCGCAACAGGTCCTCTACTTCGGCCTGCGCCACCCGCGCACGCCGACACCGCGCTCGGAGGCCCCGGCGGTCGGCGGTGGCGGCAACGCGCCCGCGCCAGGAGCGGGTGCCGGAGGTCAGGTCGCACCGGCGCGGCAGGACGAGGACACGCCGTCGCTGATCCTCTGGCATTGGAAGGACCCGCGGCTCCAGAGCCAGCAGCAGGTGCAGGAGAACGCCGACAAGTCCTTCAGCTACCTCGCGGCGTGGC
The DNA here is from genome assembly GCA_964428985.1 of uncultured Gemmatimonadaceae bacterium. Classification (GTDB taxonomy): domain Bacteria; phylum Gemmatimonadota; class Gemmatimonadetes; order Gemmatimonadales; family Gemmatimonadaceae; genus Pseudogemmatithrix. Next base: position 30,786 of record CAYSAR010000002.1, read on the forward strand.
ACCTCGCACCGGCGCGCGGCGCGGCGCCCTCCTACGCGAATCGCGTCGTACAGCTCACCGACGACGACCTGCGCACGATCACCGTCGGCTTCGGCGACCGGTGGGCGCTCGGCGCCGACTTCGCGCCGTACCAGCGACAGGCGAGCGTCGACGGCCGGCAGCTTCGCGACCTGTACGCGGTGGATGTACGCACGGGTGAGCGCGCGGTCGTCGCCGAGGGGATCCAGAACCCCGGCGGCGCGTACGGTTCGTTGATCGCCCCGAACGGCGAGCGCGCCGCGTGGTACGACGACGGCCACTGGAACGTCTACGAGTTCGCCGCGAAGACCTCACGGCGCATTACCGACGGCATCGCGACGGCGTTCTGGGACCAGGAGGACGATCACAACGTCGTGAAGCCGCCCTCCGGCGCGCCGTTCGGATGGTCGCGCGACTCGCGGCATGTGTTCCTGCGCGATGACTGGGACATCTGGCGCGTGCCGGCCGTCGCCGGCGGCGGCCAGCCGGTGAACATCACGGGGAACGGACGCGTCGAGAAGGTGCGGTACCAGGCGCGCGTCGGGGTGATGCCGCGCGAGCGCGGCATCGACGTCTCGAAGCCGCTGCTGATCGAGACGTACGGCGAGCGCACGAAGAAGGAGGGGCTCGCGCAGGTCGACCCGATGCGCGGCGGTGCGCGGTCGCTCATGTGGGTCGACGCAAAGGTGGACTTCCGCAAGATGCGCGATGCCGACGCGTTCGCGTACACGCGGCAGACCTTCACGACGTTCCCCGACTGGCACTTCGCCGACGCGCGGCTCGCGAACGAGCGACGACTGACCGACGCGAACCCGCAGCAGAAGGAGGTCGCGTGGAGCGCCGGCGCCCGGCTCGTGAACTACACGTGCGACAACGGCGGCCCCGAGATGCAGGGCGCGCTCTTCCTGCCAGCGGGCTACGAGGAAGGAAAGAGCTATCCGACGCTGACGTACATCTACGAGCGGCTCTCGCAGGGCCTGCACGTCTACGCGCAGCCCAACGCGACGCGCTACGCGAACCCGAGCGTCTACACGGCACGCGGCTACGCGTACTTCATGCCCGACATCGCGTATCAGCTCGATGACCCAGGCCGCTCGGCGGTGTGGTGCGTCGTGCCGGCGGTGAAGGCGGCGATCGCGACCGGCATCGTCGACGCGGCGAACGTCGGGCTCCAGGGTCACAGCTGGGGCGGCTATCAGACGAGCTTCATCACGACGCAGACGGACATCTTCAAGACGGGGATCGCCGGCGCGCCGCTGACCGACATGGTGTCGATGTTCAGCTCGGTCTATTGGAACACGGGCTCGGCGAACCAGCCGATCTTCATCTCGAGCCAGGGGCGGTTCCGCTCGAGCTATGCGAAGAACCCGGATGCGTACCTGCGCAACTCACCGAACCGGTTCGCGCAGGACGTGAAGGTGCCGCTGATGCTGCTGCACAACGACCGTGACGGTGCGGTCGACTTCAATCAAGGGATCACGTACTACAACACGCTGCGCGAGCTCGGGAAGGAGGTCGTGTTGCTCGAATACGTCGGGGAGAACCACGGACTCTCCCGCGCGGCGAACCAGAAGGACTACGCGGTGCGCATGATGGAGTGGTTCGACCACTTCCTGCGCGGTGAACCGGCGCCCGATTGGCTCCAGGAAGGAGTGCCGCGGCTGAAGATGGAAGAGCACCTACGCGCGAGGAAGCCGCTCGTCGATCCGAAGGCGAAGGTGCCGGAGAAGAAGGTGGCGATGTAGGGCGACGTCAGGTGCGGAGCACCGGGAACCACTGTTCAGCGGTTCCCGGTCTCCCGCATCCGACTCGAAAGCCACTGCGCCGTGAGCCACCCGACGCCGGCCCCAAGGACCGTGTCGCTCACGAAGTGCGCCCCCGCGAGGATGCGCGTGAGGGCACAGCCCGCGGCGAGCACGTAGCCCACCCAGCGCGCGCGGGGGAAGAGGATCGCGAGCATCGCCGCGCCGCCGAACGCGACCGCCGCGTGCGAACTCGGGAATGCGAGGCCGGCGCCGCTCCATGTCCGGTCATCCCACGGCCTGAACCCATAGGCACCCTCGTTGAGCGCCGGCCGCTCACGGCGGATCACGATCTTCAGCACCTCCGCAACGAGCCCGGCCACTCCGGGCGAGAGCAGGAGCAGCCAGGCGCGTCGCTTCGGTCGCGCGAGCGGCGGTTCGACGCCCGCGTCATGCAGCCCGACGGCGAGCGCGAACGCGAACCAAGTGCCCATGAATCCCATGACGCGCAGCAGGCGGCCCCAGTCCTCGTCGAGGACGCCGGTCAGTCGCACGTTCTCGTAGGCCCATCGATCCAGCAACGTCACGACGACGAGCGCGACGGCGGTCACGACCGCCCCCTTCACATACGGATTGTCCGCGGCGCGCGTGCGGGCGACGCCGGCGCCCTCGTTGGCCCCATTCATGCGATGATCGCGTGTAGTGACGCCAAGATGCGTTCGGTCATGCCCCAGATCGTGAAGTCCCCCACCTCCAGCGCCTCGACCTCCAGGCGAACGTTACGCGCGGCGACGGTCGTGCGCACGCGCGTCGCCGGCGCGAAGAGCGTACCGAGCGGAATCCACCGATACGCCGCGACCTCGTCGCTCATGACGAACGCGGGCTCACCCTCGAGCAGCCACGCATACGGCCGCACGATGACCGGCGGCAGCGTCGCGATGCGCGGCCGGAGCTCGTCGAGGACGCCGAGTGACCGCGCGTGCTCCCGCAGGTCGAAGCCGAGTTCCTCGCACGTCTCGCGCACCGCCGTGTCGTCGAGTGTGACGTCGCCGCGCGACCGGTTGCCGCCCGGCAACCCGATCTGCCCGCTCCACGGATCGCCGGCGCGCGTCGCGCGCCGGATCAACAGCAGTTCCGCGTCGAGCGCGCCGACGGGCCGGAACACGAGCGCGACGGCCGCTTCCCTGAACGGCTCGTCCCGCTCGGCCTCGCGCGCGACGTGGCCGGCGAGGGCGCGAGAGACACGCTCGATCGTCGCGTTCACGCTCGGCCCTCGGCGACCGGCATGGGGCGACCCGGATCCGAGTGGATTAGCCCTCGACCGGGCCGCCCGACGAGACCCAGGCGTTCCACCCGCCCGCCATCGACGAAACGTGCTCGTAGCCCATCTGGTGGAGCGTATCGGCCGCGAGCGCCGAGCG
>CAYSAR010000003.1:0-10800 GCA_964428985.1 uncultured Gemmatimonadaceae bacterium
GCGGCCTCGTAGGCCGCGCGCTGTGGCGAGGCGGCAGGCAACCATCCAGGAGAGCGACACAATGCCGGGCAAGAAGGGGTCGTCGTGGGACGCGACCGCGCGGGAGCTGGGCGAGGACGGGTTCGTGCCGTCGCGCAAGCGGGTGGCGCCGTCGGCGGGGTTCGAGGCGGACCCCGAGGACGAGCCGATCGAGTCGGACCTCGATGAGGACGAGGAGCTCGACGACGAGGACTTCGACGACGAGGACGACTACGACGACGAGGACGACCTCGACGACGACGAGGACGATGATCTCGACGACGACCTCATCGACCTGGACGATGAGTTCGACGAGGGACCGGAGGAGGAAGTACGGCCCCAGCACCCCGGGCGGTACGACGACTGAAGCGGGCCGGATCGGTTGACCGAGGGTCGCGATCCGGCTTTATTTCTTGTTCTGTTCTGACCCGGGCCTGTAGCTCAGGTGGTTAGAGCGCACGCCTGATAAGCGTGAGGTCGGAGGTTCAACTCCTCCCAGGCCCACTGATTTCAGATCAACGACTTGGCCCGTCCCGGCGATCGCGCCTGGACGGGCTTCGTGCGTGTGCCAGCGTCACTCGAGGGCTCATCGGCGGTCAGCGGACCCCCGCGTGTCACGGCGTCGCCTTCGCGCCCATCACGGCAGCGATTTCCTGATGGACGGCGTCGCGGCCGCCGCGTATTCGTTCGTCGAGTTCGCGCCAGCGTGACCGGCGCCGAACCCGAACCCCCTTGCGCCGGAGCCGTGCGTGCAGCTTGAAGGTCTGAAGGTGGTGGTCTGTGGTGGCGCGATCGGCGGCGCCTCCGTCGCATTGTTGCTCGCGCGCGCCGGCGCCCGCGTGCGCCTTGTCGAGCAGGTGGCGACGCCGCGGGCGGTCGGCGCCGGCATCGCGATCGCCGAGAACGGTGAGGCCGTGCTGGACGGCCTGGGGTTCGGCGCGGTGCTCGCACGCGGACGTCGCGTGCCCGGCATCCGCGTGGTGGACGGGCGCGGCCGGCCGATGATGGCGCCCCCGGCGCCCGTCCCGCGGATCACGATGCTGCGGCGCGCCACGCTGCACGAGGCGCTGCTGGACGCGGTCGCGGCGGCACCGGGCATCGAGACGCGCTTCGGCGTGGCGGTCGTGCGCGCGGAGCGCGCCGGGGCGGTCACCGTCCGCGAAGGGAACCGCGAGGAGAGCCTGCGCGCCGACCTCGTGGTCGGCGCGGACGGCGTGCGCTCGGTCGTGCGCGCGGCGATGCACGCCGCTACCCGGGTGGAGGCGAGCGGCATCCGCTATGTCCGTGCGCTCGTCACGAACGCGAAGCCGCTGGAGGCGGAAGCGTGGACGGCGGCCGGCATCTTCGGCAGCTTCGCGACGGATGACGGCGCTTACCTCTACGCCTCGTGCGGCAAGCCCGCGCTCCGCGCCGCGGTCGAGGCGCGCGACCTCGAGCGGTTCCGCGCGACATGGCGGGCGGCATACCCCGCCGCGGCCGAGCTGCTCGAGGCGATTCCCTCGTGGGACGCCCTGCTGGTGAACGAGGTGGTGCGCGTGACGTGCTCGAGCTTCGCGGACGGGCGCCTGGCGTTAGTGGGTGACGCGGCCCATGCGATGGCGCCCAACCTGGGGCAGGGCGCGAACAGTGCGCTCGTGGACGCGGCGGTGCTGGTGGACGAGTTGCGCCGCGCGGCCTCGCTCGAGGAGGGGCTGGCCGCCTACAGCGCGCGGCGACTCAAGCCCGTGCACGCCGTCGCCACCCTGTCGTCTCGCCTGGGACGGCTGGCGGAGGTCACGCATCCCGTCACGCGTACCGCACGCGACCGGCTGCTGCTGCCACTGCTCGAGCGGATGACGACGGCGGCCGCGATGCGGCAAGTACTGCAGGAGGACCCGGCGGCGCTGGCCGCGATCGGTCGCCTCTGAGGGCTTGTCGCGCTGCGAGGGCGGATGGAACAGCGCTGGGTGCCATGTTACCAGTGACGGAGGCGGGCGTTCCGTCGCATGTTCAGGCCATGCGCACCCCACCCTCCATGCCGACCCGTTCCTCGTTCGCCCTCGTCGCGATGCTCGCCTGCGCCTCGCTCGCCGCCCCCATCACCGCGGGCGGCCAGGCGCGCTCGAGTGCCGGCTTCACGCTCGAACAAGTGAAGTCGCATCCCTTCCCGAACAACCTCGCGGCGGCCACGAAGGTCGACCGCATCGCGTGGGCGTTCAACGAACAGGGCAAGCGAAATCTCTGGGTCGCCGAAGGACCGGACTTCACGGCGCGGCAACTCACGCCGTACGAGATCGACGACGGACAGGACTTCTCGAGCGTGTCCGTCTCGCCCGACGGCAACTGGGTCGTCTACATTCGCGGCGGCGACTTCGGCTCGAACTGGGACGACGCACTGCCCGTGAACCCGCTCGGCACGCCGAACCCGGTGCGCGTCGAGATGTGGAGCGTGCCGTTCGCTGGCGGCGCGCCGACGTCGCTCGGCGAAGGCTCGTCGCCGGTGATCTCACCGGATTCCAAGCGCGTGATCTTCCAGCGTGGCGCGCAGCTCTGGTCGATGCCGATCGACGGCTCGGCTCCGGCGACGCGGCTTTTCACGTTGCGCGGGTCGAACGGCGACCCCCAGTTCTCCCCGGACGGCAAGCGCATCGCGTTCGTCTCCTCGCGCGGCGACCACGCGTTCATCGGCATCTACACGGACAGCGCGACGCCGATCGCGTGGATCGCGCCAAGCACGAACCGCGATTGGTCGCCGCGGTGGTCGAGCGATGGGAGGAGGATCGTCTTCGCGCGGCGCGCTGGCAGCGGGGGCGAGCCGGGCTCGCTGCTCGAGCTGAATCCCGCGCCCTGGGAGATCTGGGTCGCCGACGTCGAGACGGGCAAGGCGACGCGTCGCTGGGCGAGCGACAGCACACTGCGCGGCTCCGTGCCGTCGACGCAGGGCGGCATCGCGCTGCACTGGGCAGCGGGGGATCGCATCGTTTTCCAGTCGTATCAGGACGGTTGGCCGCATCTCTACTCGATGCCGGCGAGCGGCAGCGCCGCGCCGACGTTGCTCACGCCGGGCGACCATCAGGTCGAGTACGCATCGCTCTCGCCTGACGGTCGCCACATCGTCTACGCCGGCAACACGGGCAACACCGCGGGTGATCTACACCGCCGGCACATCGTGCGCGTGCCGGTCGATCGCCAGGCGCCTGAGGTGCTCACGCCTGGCACGGGTCTCGAGTGGACGCCGTTCGTGCTCGCGTCGGGGCGCATCGCGGCGATCGGCGCGACGGCGCAGCGCGCGCCGCTGCCGATGGTGCTGCCGCAGGGCGGTGGCGCCCCGACATGGATCGGCGCCGAGCGCATGCCGGCGGAGTTCCCCGAGCGGCAGCTCGTCGTACCGAAGGCGGTGATGTTCCGAGCCTCCGACGGTGTCACGGTGTACGGCACGCTCTTCGAACCGCCGTCAGGCGCTGGGCCGGCCGCAGCGGTGAATGGCCGTCGCCCGGCGATCGTGTACGTGCATGGCGGCCCGCCTCGCCAGATGCTGCTCGGCTGGCACTATAGCGATTACTACACGAACGCATACGCGATGAACCAGTACCTCGCGAATCGCGGCTTCGTGGTGCTCGCGGTGAACTACCGGCTCGGCATCGGCTATGGGCACGACTTCCATCGCCCGCCGAACGCGGGGCTGCGCGGCGCGAGCGAGTACCTCGACATCAAGGCGGCCGGTGAGTACCTGCGCTCGTTGTCGCAGGTGGATGGCGCGCGCATCGGGATCTATGGCGGATCGTACGGCGGCTATCTCACGGCGCTCGGCCTCGGTCGCGACAGCGATCTGTTCGCGGCCGGTGTCGACATCCATGGTGTGCACGACCAGACGTCGGACGGCGGCAACCGCTTCGGCATGAACGCGTGGCGCTATGAGCGGACGCCCGAGGAACTCAAGCGCGCGGCCGACGTCGCGTGGCAGTCATCGCCGGTGTCGGTCGTGGAGACGTGGCGGTCGCCGGTGCTCATGATCCACGCCGACGACGATCGCAACGTGCGTTTCGCGCAGACGGTCGACCTCGTGCAGCGACTCCGGGCGCAGGGGGTCGAACTCGAGGAGATCGTGATCCCCGACGACACGCATCACTGGATGCTGTTCAGGAACCAGATGCGCGTGAACGAGGCGACGGCGGAGTACTTCGAGCGGAAGTTGGGGAAGGGGCGATGAACCTCCGCTGGTGGCGCAGCCTCTCGCTGATCTCGGTCCTTGGCTGCGGTACCGGTGAGGATGAGCCGTATGGCCGTTCGGTATCCTGGCGACTTGCCGACCTCGCACTTGGCGATAGCGTCGTTCTGATCGCCGTACAGGACAGCGCGACGGGGCGGCCGGTTCGTGCGACCGTCTGTCTCGGCCGCAACAAAGGCAGGGAACTCGAGACCGACGACGCCGGGCTGCTTCGAGTCTCCGGTGTGCGTCCTGCGAACCTACGGGCACGCGTCGTCGCGGATGGCTATCGCGAAGAGTCGTTCAACATGTATCCGGGGAAGCGCGGTCGATCCGACGCCGTCGTGCGACTTCGGCCCCGCGGCAACCGCACGCCTCGTGCGGCCTGCGGGGAGACGGACATGCGGTCGACGCCCGCTCCAAGAGCCGCAGCGATCGAGGTGCCCGCCGTGATCCACACCGGTGGGGCATTGCCCACCATCGCGGCAGAACCTCGGTTCGTGATAACGGGTGAGCAGGGGGGACCGGAGCAGTTGGCCGGTCTGGAGATCGCGGTGTCGCGCCGCGGTGACGTCGCCTTCACGACCGGATTCGACACGGCGAATCGACTCGTGACGTTGGCGGACTCAGGTGGGACGATTCGCGCGCGTTTCGCACGACGGGGTCAGGGGCCCGGCGAGTTCGAGGCCTTTCTGCTGGCCTTCGTCGACGAGTCGCGCGTCCTGCTCGCCAGCCATGCACGACTGTCGGAATTCTCCCTCGATGGCAAGCATCGTTGGACGCGCACGATCCCTCCGAACGAGATGGTACTTGCCGTCCATGGGGACTCGATCGACACGATGGATGCGGTGAGGGCGGCATCGCGCGAGCCCAGCGCGTTCTATCGTCGTGCGGTCCGCAACGGCGGCGGGCGGCTGCTGGCATCCGGCGACTCGTCGATCTTGGACGCGCTGTCGAGGGCTCAGAGCGACTCTACGCGGCACGTCTGGCTCGCGTTCACGTCGAGCCCATCCGAGTTCATCGTCGGCAACGGCAGCACCTTTCGGCTTCTGCGAGTCCGAGCAGACGGTCGCCCGATCGTCCAGTTCGGCGCCGAGCGTGTCGTGCGGCAGCTGAGTGAGAAGGAGATCGACGACGAGGTGCGGCGCCAGGTCGCGCTCGCGTCGCGACCCTTCCGACTCCCGGACGGGAGCACGCGCATCAACCCGGTTGACGTAGAGGAGATCCGCAGGCGCGCAGCGACGCCTAAGTCCCACTTCACCGCGCGTTTCGAGAACGTGTGGATGGACCCGCGGACCGGCGACGTCTTCGTGATCGAACCGCTCGACGACTCGGTCCGGGTGACGAGGTTCGCACGGACGGGCAAGGCCACGGGCGCCGTCGCTGTAGCGTGCGCGGCTCGCAGTCGCCTACGGCGCTGAACTGGCCGTTCCTCGCGCTGGCATGCGAAGGCGAGCACGCGGGTGAACCGGAACTGCGGCTATTTCGCCTGTCGAATTGATTTCGACGCTACGTGCGCAGCACGCCCGCGAGCGCCGCGATCGCGGCGACGGCACCGCACCAGAAGACGAACGACCACTTCATCAGGTCGGCCTTCGAGCGTTCGATTTGCGCAGAGAGTTCGCCCTTGGTGCGCTCGACCTGCGTCGAGAACTCGCTCTTGGTGTGCTCGATCAGTGCCGAGATGCGCGCCTCCATACGCACCATCTCGTGCCTCATCTCGGCGATGTCCGCGCGCACGGAGGCCGTCTCGTCCATCCAACTCACGAGATCACCCCCGGCCTCGGGGCCGAGCACCTCGCGCAGACGGCGAGCGATGTGGGAGGGTACGGGCACGGCACGAGTCAAATACTACGGCGCACCTGAACCGTCATCAAATCATCTCACCCACGCGGGTGCATGACGCCCGCTGGCCGGAACGCCGTGACCTTCCGGCGGACCTCCAAGGCTTGGGGCTTCTACGAGTCGCTGCCTCCGGGGTACAGAAGGACGTGGCCACCGTCCTTCCCAGCGTCCGATGACCGCGCTCGAACAACAAGCGGAGCACGCCTACGACATCCTGCGACCGGCGCACGGTCGCGTGCGGCCGATCGTGTTCAGCGCCGCGCACGCGGGGTTCGATTGGCCGGACGGTCGCAGCGCGGCGGCACGCGAGGCGATGGGCGGCACCTGGGACGCCCACCTCGACCAGTTGCTCGGCGGTGTGCCGCTCGCCGGCGCGACATTGCTGCACGCGCGATTCCCGCGCGCCTACATCGACGTCGATGTCAGCGAAGGGGAGGCCGAGCGTGAGCTGCGCGCCGCCGAAGCGCCGGACGAGGAGGTCGCCCACCGGCTGGGCACGTGTTTCCATCCGTACCGCGACGCCCTCAGGCGTCTGATCAGCGACGCCTACGAGCAGTCAGGTGTCTGTTGGCACTTCGAGGTACGCGCGGTGCCGTCGCGCGGGCGCCGGGGTGAGATCGATGCCGGTCAGCTCCGCCCCGATGTCGTCGTCTGCGATCGCATGGGGACGACGGCGAGCCCGGCGCTCACGGCGCGCATCATCGAGTGGTTCGACGCGCTCGGCTTCCGCGTGCAGATGAACGACCCGTTCCGCGGCGGTGACCTCATCGGGACGTTCGGCAACCCGCGCGCCGGCCGCCACAGCGTGCAGCTCGCGATGAATCGCGCGCTCTTCCTCAATGAGCGCACGTTCGAGCGGTCGGGCGGTTTCAACGGGCTGCAACACACGATCACGACGTTCGCGCACGAGCTCGCGACGTGGGTCGGGGACGAATAGTCAGCCCTTCGAGAGCGCCTGCCGCGTCTTGAGCATCGCCGCCCACGGGTCGCGGCCGAGCCGTTTCGTGTCGCGGATCGACTCAATCGTGTGAGAGTCGGGCCTCTCCAGCTTCTCAAGATCCGCCCACGAGAGCGGCACCCCGACCGGCGCGCCGGGTCGTGCGCGCGGGCACCAGGGCGCGATCCACGTGCTCCCGCGCCCGTTGCGCAGCCAGTCGACGAAGATCTTCCCCTTGCGCTGCTTCTTTGACGCGCCGCTCACGAAATCATGCGGATACTCGACCTCGAGGTCCTCAGCGAACGCGCGCGCGAAGGCGCGCACCTCCTCCCACGTGTGGCGGCGGTCGATCGGCACGACGACGTGCACGCCTTTGCCGCCGGTCGTCTTCGGCCAGCTCTTGAGTCCGAGCTTCGTGAGTCGCTTGCGCAGGAGGAACGCGGCCTCGAGTGTCGTCTCCCATCCGACCGCGGCGTCCGGGTCGAGGTCGAAGACGACGCGGTCCGGCTTCTCGACCGCATCGGCCTTGCACCCCCAGAGGTGGATCTCGAGGATCCCCCACTGGACGAGCGAGACGAGGCCCTCGACATCGTTCACGACGGCGTACTGCTTCGGCGTGCCGTCCTTGCTCTTGATGCGGACGAGGTCGACGGCCGCGTCTAGGCCCTTGCCCGGGTGCTTCTGGAAGAAGCACTGACCCTTGATCCCCTCGGGGCAGCGCACGAACGCGAGCGGTCGGCCGGCGACATGCGGCAGCATGAGCTTCGCGACGTGCTCCATGTGGCGCGCGACGTCGATCTTCGTCACGTCGGCGTCCGGATAGACCACGCGGTCCGGGTTCGAGATCGTGACGCCCGCGACGGCCATCGGTGCCTCCTGCGTGATGTCCTGGACGGCCTTGTCCTCGCGCAGCCCCTCGAATGAAGGATGCCGCAACCGGCCGTCGTCGGTCCATTCGGTAAACGAGACCTCGGCGAGGAGCCGCGGCTCGACCCACACCGCGTCGCGGGGCGCGAGCGCCGGCGTCTCGCCGCCGGGGAAGGGCGGATCGTCGGTGACGATGCGATCGAGCACGTCGCGCAGCGCCTTGAGCAGCGCGTCACTGAACCCCGTGCCGACGGCGCCGGCGAAGCGCAGGCGCGCGCTTCCCTTGCGTTCGTGCACGGCGAGCAGCAGTGCGCCGATGCCGCGCCGCGACCCACCCGGCGGCGTGTAGCCGACCACGACGAACTCCTGGCGCTGGCCGCACTTCACCTTCACCCAGGTGCGTGAGCGCCCGCTCTCGTAGGGCGCGTCGAGTCGTTTGCCGATGATGCCTTCGAACCCCGCCTTGCAAGACGCCGCGAGGAGGCGGCTCGGCGCACCGTCGAGGATCTCGCTCAGCTGCACCGGGCCCTTCCGCGAGCGCCCCAAGAGCTTCGCGAGTTGCCGGCGTCGCTCGCGCAGCGGGAGATCGCGCAGGTCCTCGCCGTCGAGCGAGAGCAGGTCGAATGCGTAGAACGCGAGATGGCCGCTGCTGCCGTTGTCGAGGTACTTCTGGAGCATGCGGAACGACGAGCGCCCATCCTTCTCGAGCACGACGACCTCGCCGTCGATCGCGGCGCGCGTCGCCTTCACCTTCGCGAGCGCCTCCGCGACGCCCAGGTAACGGTGCGTCCAGTCGAGGCCGCGCCGCGTGAGCAGCGTGGCCTTGCCATCGCGCAGCACCGCCTGCATGCGGTAGCCGTCGTACTTGAGCTCATAGACCCAATCGTCGCCCTCGGGCGGATCGGTGACGAGCGAGCAGAGCTGGGGCGAGACGAAGTGCCGCGGCGCGGAGGCGACCGGCGCGCGCATCGTCGCGGGCCTCAGTCGGCCTTCGCCGAGCGCCGCACGAGCAGCCAATTCGGCTTCGACGGCGCCTTCTCGCCTTCGCGCGGCGCCATGCGCACGAGATCCCAACGACCCTTGAGCTTGTCGCCATGCAGCGTGAACGCGAGGTGGCCCTTCTCGAGCCCGTAGTCGACGTCGAAGTCCGGTTCCCAGGTGCCGATGTCGTAGCGCTCGACGGTGCCGGCGCCGTAGTTGCCCTTCGGGATCGTCCCCGTGAACGTCGCGTAGTCGAGCGGGTGATCCTCGACCTGCACGGCGAGCCGCCGGACGCCGACGGTGCGGCTCACGCGCTTCGGCACGGCCCACGAAAGCAGCACGCCATCGTGCTCGAGCCGGAAGTCGTGGTGGTCGTGCGACGCGCGGTGGTGTTGAACGACGAAGATCGGCGCGCGGCGGGGCTTCGGCTTCGCCTTCTTCTTCGCGCGCTTGCGCCCCGACGGCTCGCTCGTCGCCTTGAAGTCGCGCTTGCGCGCGTACTCCTTCAACCGCTTGCGCGCCGCCATCTCAGGACGCCTTTCGCTTCGACGCGGTGCGCGAGAGGCGCTTCGTCTTCGTGCCACTCTTCGAGGCGCCACCCTTCTCGGCCGTCAGACTGCGCTTGAGCGCCGCCATGAGGTCGAGCACCGGCGTCTCGTCGCGCTCGGGCTTCGGCGGCTCCTCGCTCTCCTTCGTCCCCTTCTTCGCGCGCGCCTTGATGAGCTTCATGAGGTCGTCGCGATAGGTGTCCTTGAACTCCTTCGGGTCCCATGACGTGTGCATCGTCTCGACGAGCTTCTCGGCCATCTCCTGCTCGGCCGCCTTCACCGTGCCCTTCTCGGGCAGGTCGATGTCGACGTCCTTGGCCGTGCGCAGGTCGCGCTCGTAGCGGAGCAGTTGGAGGATGAGCGCGTCGTCGTGCGGGTAGACGGCGGCGGTGTGCTCCTTCGTGTGGAGCACGATGCGCGCGAGCGCGACCTGTCCGGTGCGCTCGAGCACGTCGTAGAGCAGGCGATACGCCTTCGCGCTCCCCTGCGTCGGACCGATGAGGTACGGACGGTCGTAGTAGATGCGCCCGATCTCGTCGCTGTCGACGAAGCCGACGACGTCGATCATGCGTGTCGCCTTCGGGTTCGCCGCCTTGAAGTCGGCGTCGTTGAGGATGACGTACTTGTTCTTCGAGACCGGGTAGCCCTTCACGATCTCCTTCTGCGGGACGACCTCGCCGGTGCTCTTGTTGATCTTCTGATAGCCGATGCGCGCGTTGTCGCGCTTGTCGAGCATGTCGAGCTCGAGCCGATCGGACTGCTCCATCGTGTACAGCTCGACGCCGATCGTCACGAGACCGAAGCTCAGCGAGCCCTTCCAGGTGGGACGTGCCATCCGTTGCTCCTTCTTCGTGCGACGCGACCCCCCGCGCGCGGGAACCCGGCGCGGTGTCGCGTGTCTCTGCGGTTAGGTGTCCTTGGACTTACCCCCTGCCGCACCGGTGGTGCCTGTGGATCAACCGTCGCACTCGTCCTCGTGTCTTCCTCATGCAGTCGACGCAGAACCGGGACACCGAGGCGCTCCAGCTCAAGATCGACGAGTTGATCCGCGCGGTCGAGGACGCCGACGACGCGGTCATGGCGCTCGACGAGGCCGACGAGGAGGAACTGCAAGCGGTGCGCGCGAAGTATCTCGCGCTCGCGAACGGTGACGATCCCGAGACGGCGGAGGTGGCCGCCGGCGCGACGGCGAAGGCGACGACGCACGTCGCCGCGAAGGTCGCCGCCGCGACGAACAAGGAGGTGACCGTCGCCGCCGCGTCGAAGGCTACCCCGCGGTCGCCTCGCCGCCCAAGAGGGCGAGCACCTCGCCGGTGATGTAGCTCGAGTCGGCTTCCGACGCGAAGAACACGAACGCCGGCGCCACCTCCTCGGGCTGCGCGGGCCGTCCGATCGGCGCTTTGGAGCCGAACGTCGCC
>CAYSAR010000003.1:10810-32280 GCA_964428985.1 uncultured Gemmatimonadaceae bacterium
GGCATGCTTGCCGGCCTTCGACGCCGGCTTGTCGGCGCTGTTGAGCGGCGTCCACACCGGGCCCGGCGCAACGCAGTTCACGCGGATCCCCTTCGGCACGAGGTTCTGCGCGAGCGACTTCGTGAACGCGTGGATCGCGCCCTTCGTCGCCGAGTAGTCGAGCAGCCGCCCGCTTCCCTCGAGACCGGTGATCGAGCCGGTGTTGATGATCGACGCGCCGCGCTTCATGTGCCGCAGCGCCGCGCGCGCCATGTAGAAGTAGCCGTCGATGTTCGTGCTGAACGTCTGCTCCCACTGTCGGTCGGTGATGCGCGTGAGCGAAGGCTGCTGGTGCTGGTACGCGGCGTTGTTGACGAGGACGTCGATGCGACCGAACGCCTTCATCGTGCGCGCGACGGCACGGTCGGCGAACGACGACTTGCGCACGTCACCGGGGATCAGCACGCAGCGACGCCCCTCGCGCTCGACCGCCTCGGCGGTGATGCGCGCATCCTTCGCCTCGACCGGGAGGAAGCAGATCGCGATGTCGGCGCCTTCGCGCGCGAAGAGCACGGCGACGGCGCGGCCGATGCCGGAGTCCCCGCCGGTGATGAGCGCGACCTTGTCGCGCAGCTTCCCCGACCCGAGGTAGTTCGGCGCCTCGTAGTACGGCTCCGGCGACATGCGATGCTCGAGTCCCGGGCGGCGCTGGTGCTGCGCAGGGAAAGGCGGCTTCGGTTTGCGCGTCGTCGTGCGGGTCGTGGGCTTGCGGCTTCGCTTCGTCGCGGTCGGCATCGCGGTCGGCTCCTTTTCCCTCGGGGTACCGCGCGAGGCGGGCCGTGTTCCTGCGCGCATGCTAGCTTTCCGCGCCATGCGCGTGGCCATCGTGGGAGGACCTGGCGTCGGCAAGAGCACGCTCGTGCGCCAACTCGGCGATCTCTACCATCACGGGTCCTATGGCGAAGGGGAGAAGGGCGTCTGGGATGCCCGTGTGCTCGCCGACATCGAGGCCGGGGAGAACCCGGTCGGCGTCACGGCCTACTTCGGCCGGCTCTACGATGCGAACTATCGCGACGCCGCCACGCATGACGCGCCGGGGCGCGTGATCTTCATCGAGGGCGCGGTCATCACGCTCGCGGCGCACATCGTCGAGTATCCGGAGGAGCACCACGACGCGTTGCGCGAGGTGCTCGCGATCGGCGCGGCGTGGAAGCCAGATCGCACGATCGTGTTGACCTCGAGCACGGACACGATCGAGAAGCACATCCTGCAACGGAAGCGTCCGCACGAGGACGCCGAGCACATGGCGTGGCGGTTCCGGTTGATCGATGCCGAGTTCCGCCGTCTGGCGCCGCAGTACGAGGGGACGGTCGTCATCAACCGAGACGGGATCGAGTTCCATGAGCGGGAGGGACTCGAGTACATCATCGGGAAGGCCGGGTTGCCGCGGTTCAATGAGGTGGCGTACGAGCGGATGGACCGATTCTCGCTCGGCCACTGATCACCACGGGGCCAGGGACCGCAGGAGCTAGAACCAGTACCCCACCCGTATCAGCGCCTGCCGCCGGTCCTGGTTGTTGAACCCCTGCTCCACGCGCAACGGACCGACCGGGCTGTCGAGCTCGACTCCGACGCGAACGCCGGCATGCACCTCGCCATCGGTCGCGCCGCGACGCGCGAACAGGCCAGGCCCATTGCCGATTACGCCCACCATTGGCTCGACGCGCGCCTTCACCTCGCGCCAGAGATCCCAGCGGAAGAGCACCGACCCATACGCCTCCTGGTCGCCGCGCAACTCGAGCATGCGCAGGCCGGCGAACCCATCGGGCCCGCCGAGGGTGAACGTGTGCTGTACCGGAAGGTGTTGGCCCCACCCGAGCCGGATGCGCGGACGGATCTCCAGGCGCTCGGTCCGCGCCGAGATCGCGATGTCGGCGCGCGCGCGCTGCCATCGCGTGAGCCAGATGCCCTCGATCTCCACCGACGGTGCGAGCTCGCCGATCTCCCGATGCCGGATCGCCCCCCGCGCGCCGACGGCGCCTCGCGTGCCAAGACCCGGTTCGCGCCAGAGCCGGTAGTCGGAGCCGAGCTCGAACGTCCATCCGCTCTCGAAGAGCGGTCGAAGGCCGGCGACGAACGACGCCTCTTCGACCTTCGCCGGTGGCAGTTCCCCCGAGCCTTCGAAGAGCCGCACGTCCTCGGCGAACGCCTCGAGCGAGAAGCCGACCGGGCGATAGCGACGTCCGATGCGCGCGCTGCGTCGCGTGGCGAGCAGGATGTCGGTGCGGTACGTGCCGGTCGCGACCAGCGCCGCGCCCTCGAGGTCGCCGATCAGCGCGCGATCGACGCCGCCGGCCCAGAACCGTCCGGACATGAGGTGATCGAACGCGAGTCCGATGCCGAAGCTGCGTTCGGGCGCCGCCTCGACGCTGAGGTCGAAGTCGACGGCGGGGCCCTCGCCCGATGGATTGAACCAGACGCTGCGATATCGTTCCGTCGTCGCGAAGCGCGCAAGGCCGCGACGTACCGCGGCGGGATCGAGCGGCGCGTACGACTCGAGCGCGAGGTCGCGGATGATTGCGTCGCGGTCGCGGACGTCCGGCGTCGCCATGCGCGTGCGACCGATCGACTGTGGCTCGACGACGGGCCGCCGCGCGTTGCGCAGCGGGCGCACGCACGTCGCGCGGGCGAGCGTCGAGTCGGCGGCGCGACGGCCGGTGCGCACGAGCGAATCGGTCGTCAGCGTGTCGAAGTCGAGCGCGCTCACGCCGCGCGTCGCGTGCGCGACGAGTACGTCCTCGTCGCCCAGGCCGAGCGAGTCCTGCATCCAGATCCATTCGAAGACCGCGTTCGTCACCGAGAGCGGGTTCTCGAACGCGTCGGCCTCGACGCGCGCCGAGGGAAGCGTCGACACGATCAGACGCTCGGCGCCGAGCGCGCGCGCGGCGCCGACGGGAATGTTCGACGCGATGCCGCCGTCGGCGAGCCAGAGACTGTCGCGCCGCATAGGGCGCATGACGACGGGGAGCGAGAAGCTCGCTCGCACCGCCGCCGCGAGGTCGCCGCCACCGATGACGACCGGTCGACGCGTGTTGAGGTCGGTCGCGACGGCGCGGAAGGGGATCGAGAGCCGATCGAAGTCCCCGCGCGCAATCACGTTGCCGCGCAGCAGGACGCTCGCGATCGTCGTGTTCGCGTCGACCTCGCTGACGGCGCCGGCCTGCACGACCCATCCGCCGCGCATGCGTTCCCAGACGACGACCGGGCGGAACCCGCCCAGCGCGCGAGAGACATGCGGTTCGTAGCGTCGGATCTTGGTGTCGAGCCGGACCGAGCGGAGGATCGAGTCGATCTCGTCGCCCGAGTACCCGCTCGCATACATCGACCCGACGATCGCGCCGATGCTCGTGCCGACGACATAGTCGGGGACGATGCCGAGCGAGTCGAGCGTCTGGATGAGGCCGATATGCGCGAAGCCCTTCGCGCCGCCGCCGGCGAGGACGAGGGCGGTCCGGGCGGGACCGCAGACGCCGATTTGGGCGTGGGCGACCGTCGGGAGGAGGATCGCGAGTGCCGCGAGCAGCTTCCGCATTCGCCTGAAGATACCGGTGGGGGGGAATGCGGGGACGAGCAACCGCGGTCCGTGGTTCGGGGGTCGGTGCTGGATACGGCGTGCGGAGGAGATGCATGGTGAGTGAAACCGCTGCGTGATGCTTGGCCTGGGACGCCCTCCCCATCCAAGCACCACGCATCCGTTTCACTCATCAGGCAGCACCCACGTACCTAGCAGCAATCACCACCCCCCGCACCACGGACCGGGGTAAGGATCCCCGCATCGCCGTCACACGGTGGCAATGGATGAAGCCCCCCTCTACCTTAAAACGCGATGAAGAAACCGGGCGCCTTCGACCCCGGCGCCCCCACGGGAGCCGCCGGGATATTGCCGGCCGAGCTCCCGGAGACGATGTCGCTCGTCGGCACCGAGACCGCGATGTGGGCGGTCATCTTCGCCGGCGGCATCGGGTCCCGGTTCTGGCCGCTGAGCACCCCCGCGCGCCCGAAGCCCCTGCTCAAGCTCGTCTCCGACCATACGCTCATCGAGGATTCGATCGGCCGGCTCCAGCCGCTGATCCCCCCCGAGCGCGTGCTCATCTGCACGAGCGCCGATATCGCACCGGCGATCCGCTCGGTCACGCGCGAGGTGCCGGAGAAGAACGTCCTCGTCGAACCATCGCGCCTCGGCACCGCCGGTGCGCTGGCGTGGGCGGTGCAAGAGGTCGCGAGGCGCGCCGGCCCGACGGCGATGGTCGTCGCGATGCACGCCGACCTCGCCGTCGACTTCGCCGAGACGTTCCGCATGACGCTCGGCGCCGCCGCGGCCGCCGCCTTTGCCGAACGCTCGCTCGTCGCGATCGGCATCAAGCCGACGCGCCCCGAGGTCGCGTTCGGCTACATCCAGCCCGGCGCGCCGGTCGACGTGAACCATCCGCTCAAGCGCGGCGGCGCCACGCGCACGCTCGCGTACGTCGAGAAGCCGAGCGAGCACGAGGCGATGAGCCGCATCGCGAACGGCGCGCTCTGGCATGGCGGCATCGTCGTCGGATCGGCGGGAATCTTCCTCCAAGAGATCGCCGACCACGTCGAGGAGGTGCGCGACGCGATGATCGTCCTCGCCGCCGGCGACGTCCCCGGCTTCGTCGCGATGACGAAGTCGATCTCCCTCGAACGCGGCCTGCTCGAGCGCACGCATCGCCTGCTCGTCATCCTCGGCGAGTTCGGCTGGGACGACGTCGGCACCTGGGCGTCGTTGCGCCGCGCGCGCGAGCTCGATGACGACGGCAACGGCGCGATCGGCCGGGCGCACTTCGTCGACGCCGAGTGCAACGTCGTCCACTGCGAATCGGGGACCGTCGTCGTCTACGGCCTCTCGCACGTCGTCGTCGTCACCGTCGACGGCCTCACGTTCGTCACGTCGCTCGAGCGTTCGGGCGACCTCCGGCCGCTGCTCGATGGGCTGCCGGACACCCTCCGCGACCAACCGCAAGGACCGGGACCCAGCTGATGCCTCGTTCGCTCCGCTCGCTCGCCACGATCGTCGTGTCCGCGCTCGCCCTGTTGCCGACGTCGCTCGCCGCGCAGCACTCGTATGCCGCTCCCGGTGCGACGTTCGATCCGCGCGTGCCGACGCCGCGCGCCTCGCTCGGCTACGAGGTCGGCGAACGGTTCACGCCGCACCACCGCATCGTGCGCTACCTCGAGCAGCTCGCGGCGTCGATCCCCCGCGTGCGCGTCGACACGCTCGGCGTCACCGCCGAGGGGCGCGAGATCGTCATGGCGATCATCTCGAGCGAGCGGAACCTCGCGCGGCTCGATGCGATCCGCGCCGACGCCGCGCGCCTCGCCGACCCGCGCGGCGCGAGCGATCCGCAGTTGAACGAGGTCCTCGCGCGGCATCTATCGGTCGTCTGGCTCGGCTACACCATCCACGGCAACGAGGCCTCGGGCACCGAGGCATCGCTCGCGATGCTCTACCAGCTCGCGGCTGGGCAGGACGCCGAGACGCGGTTGATCCTCGACAGCGCGCTCGTGTTGATCGACCCGGTGCAGAACCCTGACGGGCATGAGCGCCACGTGCAGGACGTGAACCGCGCGCGCGGCGCCTTCGGTCCGCCGACGACGCCGGGCGCGCTCGTCCACCAAGGGAACTGGCCGGGCGCGCGCACGAGCCACTACTACTTCGATCTCAATCGCGATTGGTTCATCCAGTCGCATGCCGAGTCGCGCGCGCGCGCCGGCGCGATCCTCACCTGGTGGCCGCAGGTCGCGGTCGACTTGCACGAGATGGGCTCGAACTCGACGTACTTCTTCGCGCCGCCGATGGAGCCGTACAACAAGAACGTCCCGCCGAACACGTTCAAGTGGTGGGAGGTCTTCGCCTCGAGCATCGGTCAGAGCTTCGATCGCAATGGCTGGCCCTACTTCCGGCGCGAGGGCTACGACGAGTTCTATCCCGGCTACGGCGTGAGCTGGCCGATCCTCAACGGCGCGATCGGCGCGACGTTCGAGCAGGCGTCGAGCTCCGGCGGCGCGATCCGCCGGAGCGATGGCACGGTGATGACGCTCATGGAAGCCTCGCGCCATCACTACACGGCCGCGTGGGCGACGACGCTCACCGCCGCGCGCCGCCGCGCCGAGCTCGTCGCCGACTACGTGCGGTCGCGCCAGCAGAACGTGACCGACCTCGCGCGCTCGCCGATGCGCTCGGTCATCTGGGAGCGCGACGTGCAAGGCCGCGGCGACTCGCTCGCCGCACGCCTGCTCGACAACGGCATCGAGGTCTCGCGGCTCACAGGTGCGGTGACCGTCGCCGACGCGCGCGCGTACGGTGCGACGGGCAACGCGTCGCTGCGCGCCGAGGCGGGATGGTACGTCGTCGACTTCGCCCAGCCACAGGGCCGGCTCGCGAAGGCGCTCCTCGAGCCCGACGCGCAGCTCGATTCGTCGTTCATCCGCGAGGAGCTCGAGTCGCGGCGCACGGGGGCGGGGAGCCGGTTCTATGACGTGACCGGCTGGTCGCTGCCATTCACGTTCCGCGTGCGCGCCTGGACGTCGGGTCAATCGCTCGGCGCACGCGAACGCGTGACGACACTCGCCGCCTCGCGGCCCGCGCCCGCCGCGGCGGACGCGAACGCGGCGCACGGCTACGCGTTCGAGGTCGGCAGCGAGGCATCCTACCGGTTCCTCGCCGGACTCTTCCGCGATTCGGTGCGCGTCTGGTACGCGCCGAAGGCGTTCACGTCGGGCACGAACACGTTCCCGCGCGGCGCGTTCATCGTGCGCACGGCGGGCAATCGTGCGGACCTCGCCGCCGTCGTCCAGCGTCGCGCGGCGGACGCCGGCGTGCGCGTCACGCCGATCCCCTCGGCGCTCGTCGACGCCGGCACCGACCTCGGGTCCAACTCGGTGCGCTACATCGAGGCGCCGCGCGTCGCGCTCGTCGGCGGCCAGGGCGTGAACGGCAACTCGTTCGGCTTCGCGTGGTACGCGTTCGACAATCGCATCGGCTACCCCGTGACGTCGGTGAGCACGCAGTTCCTTGCCGGCGGCGGGCTCGGCGAGTTCAACGTCCTCGTGATCCCGTCGACGCAGGGCAACGCGCTCGACAACGCGCTCGGCGACGCGGGCCGTGAGCGCCTCCAGGCGTGGGTGCGCGGCGGTGGCGTGATCGTCACGCTCGGCTCGGCGACGAACTGGCTCGCGACGCAGCGCACCGGCCTCTCGCGCTTCTCGGTGAGGCGCGACAGCGGCGGCGGCGAGATGGCGCCGCTCTCGACGAACGTGCCCGGCGCGATCGCGCGCACGCTCGGCGACACGCTCTCGCCGCTCATGGCCGGCGTCACGAGCGACGACGTACCGGTGCTCGTCGACGGCTCGACGATCCTTCAGGCGCCGCGCGGCCTGCGGCCGGGCGAGGTCGTGCTGCGCTTCGCGCCGCGCGACCGACTGCGCCTCTCGGGGTATTTCTGGCCGGAGGTGCCGGATCGCCTCGCCGGCACGCCGTACCTCTTCACCGAGCGTGTGGGGCAGGGTCGCGTGATCGGCTTCGCCGGCGATCCCAACTTCCGCGATCTCTGGCGCGGCCTGCTACCGCTGTTCGCGAACGCCGTCTTCTTCGGCGGGAGCTATTGATGAAGAAGGGCACGCTCGTCACGCTGCTGCTCGCGCTCGGCTTCGCCGCGCTGTTGCTCTACTCGACGCTCTCGGCGCAGCAGGTCGAATGCTCGGCGTGCGTCACGTTCAACGGCAAGACGAACTGCGCGACGGCGTCGGCCGAGGACGAGGCGGCGGCGACGAAGCAGGCGGTGACGACGGCCTGCGGGACGATCTCGGCCGGCATGGACGAGAGCATCCGCTGTGCGAACACGCCGCCGGAGCGCCCGCAGTGTCGGACGCGATGAAGCTCGCGGCCTGGCGTGCCGACACGCCGGGCTGTGCGACGCGGGTGCACCTGAACAACGCCGGCGCCTCGTTGATGCCGGCGCCGGTGAAGGACGCGATCACCGGTCATCTCGGGCGCGAGGCGCTCGAAGGCGGCTACGAGGCGGCCGAGGCCGTCGCGCCCGCGATCGAGCAGGCGTACGCCGATCTCGCGACGCTCGTCGGCGCGTCGCCGCGCAACATCGCCATGACGTCGAGCGCGACGCGCGGTGTCGCGCTCGCGCTGAGCGCGTTCGACTTCGCGCCGGGTGACGTGATCCTGACGTCGACCGACGACTACATCTCGAACCAGTTGATGTATCTCGCGCTCGCGAAGCGGCGCGGCGTACGCATCGTGCGCGTGCCCGACGCGCCGGAGGGCGGCGTCGACGTCGCGGCGATGACCCAGCTCATCGCCCGCGAACGGCCGCGGCTCGTCGCGCTCACCTGGATCCCCACGAACAGCGGCCTCGTGCAGCCGGTCGAGGCGGTCGGCGCGGCCTGTCGCGACGCCGGCGTGCCGTTCCTCGTCGATGGGTGCCAGGCGGTCGGCCAACTGTCGATCGACGTCGGCAAGGTCCAGTGCGACTACCTCGCGATGACCGCGCGCAAGTTCCTGCGCGGGCCGCGCGGCATCGGGTTCCTCTACGTGAGCGACGCGGCGCTCTCGCGCGGCGACTACCCGCTGTACGTCGACATGCGTGGCGCCCGGTGGACCGACGCCGACGCGTTCGAACCGGTCGACACGGCGCGACGCTTCGAGGAGTGGGAGCTGCCCCACGCGCTCGTGCTCGGCATGGGGGCGGCGGCGCGTTACGCGCTTGAGGTCGGCATCGACGTCGCGGCGGCACGGGCGCATGCGCTCGCCGCCGAGGTTCGGCTGGCCGTCGGCGCGCTCCCCGGCGTGCGCCCGCTCGATCGCGGGCCGCGGCTCTGCGCGCTCGCGACGTTCGCCGTCGAAGGGCACGAAGGACGCGAGCTCGTGCTCGCCTTGCGCGCGAGCGGCATCAACACCAGCGCGCAGTCGCGCGAGGACGCGGTGATCGATCTCGACCGCAAAGGCGTCTCCTCGCTGATCCGCATCTCGCCGCACTACTACAACACCGAGTTCGAGCTCCGTCAGGTCACGTCCGCACTGGCTCGGTTGGTGACTTGAGCGTGTGCATCCACCAGCAGAGCCGAAGCGCGAGGCCGCTGGAGGCGACGAGCAGCAGGAACGCGACGAAGCGCGTGAGCCGCGCGAGGAAGATGTCCTGCTTGAGGAGACCGACGGAGCGCAGCAGGTAGTTCCAGTCGTGGATCGCGCCGTCGGGCGAGAAGCTCACGAGGTCGAGCCGCTCGGCGCGCGCGTCGCCGATGTACCACGAGAGATCGGCGAGGCTCGCGGCGAGGAAGACGCCGCAGATCGCGACGCCGAACCAATCCCGCGAACGCATGACGACCGCCGCCGCGCCGATCGGGATCAGTAGCTGCATGAGGCTGCCGCCGGCGACGCTCACCCACTCGCCGAAGAACGCGAAGAACAAGTGCCCGAACTCGTGCGCGCCGAACGCGATGCCCGAGAAGAGCGTGCGGTTCTCCATCGCCTGGAGGTTCCGCAGGACCTGCGACGCGAGGAAGAGCAGCAGCAGGAGCCGCCACCACGGGGACCGGCCCGTCGCCCATCGGCGCATGCGCTCGCCGAGGGGCGCATCGTCGTCGGTCTGGAGGTCGAAGGCCGTCATCGCGCGGAGAATGTAGGTCCCGGTGTGGCGCGCTCGCCAATCCCGGCGCGAGGGGTGTAGGATTAGGGGCATGGGCTCGCCCCACGGCCTCCCGTCACGGCATCTCGCCAAGTGGGCCCTCGCGGCGTTGCTGGCCGCGGGAGCGGGGGTGGCGTGCGACAGCACGACGGGGCTCGAGGACGGCGTCGCGAGCGTCGCGATCATCGTCGAGTCGACGACGCTCCGGCCGGGGTTCCAGACGACCGCCGTCGCCGACGCGCGCGATGCCGAGGGCGTGCCGGTCGAGGGCGTGCAGGTCCGATGGCGATCGCTCACGCCCGACAAGCTCGCGGTCGACGGTGCCGGTCTCGTGCTCGCGCAGGCGCCAGGCATCGGCCGGCTCCGCGCATCGGTGGGCAGCGTCTCGGCGGAGATCGAGTTCCAGCTCGTGAACCCGCCGGCGGCGACGCTCGAGCTCTCGGCCGACACGCTGCGCCTCGGCTTGGGGGCGGCGTGGCAACTCGCCGCGGTCGCGCGCGATGCCGAGGGCATCGCGCTCACGCGACCACCGTTCGAGTGGGAATCGACGGCGCCGCGCATCGCTGACGTCTCGGTCGACGGTCGCGTGGTCTCGAGCGCGGCGGGACTCGCGCGCGTCATCGTCCACGTCGAATCTCTCGCCGACACGACGATCGTCCTCGTCGAACCGGAGGTCTCGGTCAATGGCCCCGTGATCATGGCGACAACGCCGGAGGTCGCGCGGCCCGGCCAGACGCTGCTCGTCGACGGCGTACGCTTCTCGACGAGCATCGCCGGCAACACCGTGCGGCTCGATGGCACGCCGGTGCCGGTGATCGGCGCCTCGTCGACGCAGTTGCTGCTCTCGCTCCCGAGCGCGTCGCAGTTCGCCTGCGCGCCGACGGGCCTCGCGACGCTCCAAGTCACGACGAGCGCCGGGACGGGGACGAGCACGGTGATGTTCCAGTCGGCGCCGGACGTCGCGCTCGGCGTCGGACAGTCGCTCGTGCTCCCCGCCGCGCCGGAATCGCGCTGCGTCGAACTCACGCCGGCCGGCGGGCGCTACGTCGTCACGATCCAGAACACGGCCCGTTCGCTCGGCCCGAGCACGACGGGGTACACGCTCTTCGGCGCCCGGGCGATGGACCCCCCGATCGACGGAGCCATCGTCGAGGCGGCGAGTGCGCGCGCACCCGAGGCGACGATCACGACCGCGCAGGACCTCGTGCGCGATGTCCAACGGCGCGCGATGCAGCGACAGTTGCGTCGGCACGCGGCGGTGCTGCGCGCGAACCGCGAGGCGGTGTTCACCGCGCGTGCCGGCGCGTCACGGACGCGCGCCGATGCGCGCGCGGCGCTGAATGCCGCTTCCCTCGTCGTCGGTTCGAAGCATCCGATCCGCGTGCCGCGGCTCGATTCCTCGTCGCCGTGCCAGCTGTACACGGAGATCGGCACGCGCACGGCATATGTCGGGCCGCACCTCGTGATCCTCGAGGACACGAACCCGGTCGTCAACGGGCAGCCGTCATTGCGCGGCCAGATCGACGCGAAGTACGAGGAGCTCGGCGCCGAGTTCGAGGCCATCATCTGGCCGATGCTCCAGACGTTCGGCAATCCGCTCGTCATGGACGACCGGCTCGACGACAACGATCGGATCATCATCGTCTTCACCCCGCGCATGAACGAGATGCTCGGCGGCGCGCTGCTCGCGGCGACGACGACCTGCGACCTCCTGCAGCGGCAGATCTTCGCCTCGAGCGATGTCGGCGAGTATGTCTACGCGCAGGTGCCGACGTCGCTCGGGCCCGGGCTGGCGATGGGTACGGTCGACCGATGGGCTTGGGCGATCCGCGGCACGATCGCGCACGAGATGAAGCACGTCACCTCGTACGCGGAACGCACCGTGCGCGAGCCGGCGTTCGTGCCGGAGGAAGAGTGGCTCGAGGAGGCGACGGCGCGTCATGCCGAGGAGCTCTACGCGCGGGCGCTGTACGGCACGGCGATCCGCGGCAACCACGGCTTCGATGCGACCCTGCGTTGCGAGGCGAACGTCGATGATCCGGCCCCGCCGGCGGCCTGCGACGGCCGCCCCCGCGCGATGCTGCCGCATTTCGAGGGACTCTGGGACTTCCTCGACGAATCGGCGTCGCGCTCGCCACTCGGTCCGAGCGCGGCCGGCGACTTCTCGTTCTACGGCTCGGCCTGGGCGCTGACGCGGTGGGCGCTCGACCACAGCGGGCTCCCCGAGGACGTCTTCTTCCGTGCGATCACGCTGAGTCCGATCACTGGCGTGCCGAACCTCGAGTCGCGACTCGGCCGCTCATGGGCCGATCTGCTCAGCGAATGGTCCCTCGCGCTCGCGACCGATGACCGGCTGACGTTCACCCCCGAAGCCCCGCGTCTCACGTTCCCGTCGTGGAACCTCAAGTCGGTCTTCCAGGGCCTCTGCGACGAACTCGGTCCCTGCGTCGACCCGAACACGACGCCGAACCTCTACCCTCGCGCCGACCCGATCCGCCGCCATCCCGCGACCGGCGATTTCGCCGTCGAGTTCCCGACCTCCCGCGCGGGCGGATTCGGCGTCGTCGAGCTCGATGCGACGACGACGAGCCGTCAGCTGATCGGGTTGCGGGGATACCGTGGGCAAGTGCTGCCGGAGGGGGTGAGGATGTCCATTCTCCGGATCCAGTAGGACGGCGATGCGGGATGCGGGGGACCCTTACCCCGGTACGGGGTTCGCGCTGGGGGTAGGGATGCCGAGTACGGAAGGATGATGCCGGGGTAGGGACACCGATGCTGGATGCTGGTACAGGACCCTAAGACGAGCCTGGTCGCGGGGGCTCCCTACCCGAGCATCCAGCATCGGTTTCCCAATCCGCGCATCGTCTTCCCGTACCCGGCATCCCTACCCCCACCGCGAACCCCGTACCGGGGTAGCGACTCCCCTCATCCCGCATCACGAAGCAGCGTCGCGCAACGCCGCCATCGGCGTCTCGCGAAACACATCCCGCCCCGTCAACAACCCGATCGTCACCGCCAACACCGTCATCGCCCCCGCGATCAGCAATGCCGGCACCGGCGCCGCGCTGAACTCGCCTTCGAACACGAACGT
Organism: uncultured Gemmatimonadaceae bacterium; assembly: GCA_964428985.1. Classification (GTDB taxonomy): domain Bacteria; phylum Gemmatimonadota; class Gemmatimonadetes; order Gemmatimonadales; family Gemmatimonadaceae; genus Pseudogemmatithrix. The sequence continues at coordinate 23,600 of CAYSAR010000003.1, forward strand.
CACGAGCGCCCACGATCCGCCGAACGCGAGCACCATCCCCGTCAGTGACCCGAGCACGCCGAGCAACGCGTACTCGGCGAGCAGGATCCGTCCGATCTGCCCGCGCGTCGCGCCGAGGGTCTTGAGGAGCACGCCTTCCCGCAGGCGGTCGCGCCGCGTCGCGGCGACGGCGCTGAAGAGCACCGGGATCCCCATCGCGAGACTGAAGATCGCGAGGAACCGCACGGTCAACGTCACCTTGTCGACCATCTGCGTGATCGTGCGTCGCACGAGCGTGAGGTCGATGCTCGAGACGTTCGGGAACCGCCGCACCGCATCGCGTTGGAGTCGCGCGACGCCGGTGTCGGTCGCGACGTTCGCGATCGTGACGAACTGCTTCGGCGCGCGGTCGATCGCCGCCGGCTGGAACACGGCGAAGAAGTTCGGCTCGAAGCGGCCCCAATCGACCGTGCGCGTGCTCGTGAGCACCGCGCGCACCGGCACGCCCTGCACGTCCCATACCGTCGTGTCGCCGAGCACGAGCTTGAGCTCGCTCGCGATCTCGTCCTCGAGCGAGACCTCGAACACCGTGTCGCCGGCCGCGGTCGGCCCGTGCCACGTCCCCGCCGCGAGCTGCTCGGTGGGCACGAGCGAGTCGCGATACGTCGAGCGATACTCGCGCCGCAGCGCCCAGAAGCGGTTCGGCAACGCGCGCGCGGCGGCGTAGCGGACGACATCGAGCCCGTTCGCGCCGGCGAACCGCATGTTCACGATCGGCGTCGTGCTCACGATCTCGTGCCCGCCCTCGCGGATCAGCGAATCGAGCGGCGAGCGCTGGTCGTCCTGCACGTCGAAGAACACGAGGTTGCCGCGCGAGTTGCTCGCGCTGAGCTCGAAGCTCTCGAGCAGGTTCGCCTGCACGAGCACGATCGTCGTCACGAGGAACGAGCCGAAGCCGAGCGCGATGACGACGGCGCGCGTCTGGCTGTGCGGGCGGTAGAGGTTCGCGACGCCCTGTCGCAGCACGTACGGCCAGCGCGCCGAGACGAGCCGGCGCGCGAGCGTCGCGAGCGCCGTCGCGCTCGCCGCGAGGAGCCCGATCGAGACGAAGATCCCGATCGCGTACATCACGCCCTGCTGCGTGTTCGTCGCGCGGTCGATCGCGAGGCCGAGGATGCTCGCGACGAGCGCGAGGTTCGTCACCCACGTCCACGAGTCGCGCCGGCGCGAGGCGGCGAGCGCCGCATCGTCGCGACGGATCGCCTGGAGCGGCGAGACGCGGCGCAGCACGAGCAGGGGGCGCAGCGCGAAGACGATCGCGACCCAGACGCCGATCGCGAGCCCGAGCGCGAGCGCCGCCGGCACGAGCCGCACCTGCACGTCCACCGGGAGGAACTCGCCCATCAGCACCGGCAGCAGGAACTGGATGCCGACGCCGATCGCCGCACCGGCCGCCGCGCCGGCGAGGCCCATCGCCCCTGCCTGCACGAGGTAGATCGTGAGCACCTGCTTGCTCGACGCGCCAAGGCAGCGCAGCACGGCGACCGTGTCGATCTTCTTCTGCACGAACGCGTTCACGCCGCTCGCGACGCCGATGCCGCCGAGCAGCAGCGCGATCAACCCGACGATGCTGAGGAACCGCGCGAGCTGGTCGATCGCCTCGCTGAGGTCGAGCTCGTTCTCCACCGACGTGCGGATGCGCACGTTCTGCCGGTCGAACCGCGGGCGCAGCGGCGCGACCCACGTCGGGCTCCGCGTCCCCTCGGGGAGCTTGAGCACCGCCTCGTACTCGGCGCGCGCGCCGAGCCCGAGCAGCTGCGTCTCGGCGACGTACCGCTCGGGGATGAAGACGCGCGGACCGATCGTCGCCGCGATGCCCGGGTCGCCCGGCACGTTCGTCAGCGTCGCGAGGATCGTGAACTTCGCGTAGCCGATCGTCAACGTGTCGCCGACCGACGCGTCGAGCGCGATGAGCAGTGACGGATCGACGAACGCGTACGGGCCGTCCTGGATCTCGCCCCAGAGGCCCTGCGGTGCCGTCACGACGCGACCGTAGAACGGATAGCCCTCGCTCACGCCACGCACCTGCGCGAGGCGGGTCCCACCCGACGGCGACGCCGTCGCCATCGACGCGAAGCTCACGATCTTCGCCGACGGGATCCCCTCGGTGCGCAGCGAGTCGAGGATCGAGTCGAGTCCGGGCGTGAAGCCCTGGCGCGCGCGCAGGTTGATGTCGCCGCCAAGGAGCTCCTTCGACTGCTCCTGGATCGACCGCTGGACGTTCGCCGCGAACGAGTCGATCGCGACGAGCGCGGCGACGCCGAGCGAGATCGAGCTCATGTAGAGCGCGAGCCGCCGCCGCGCGGTGCGGCTCTCGCGCCACGCGAGGCGGAAGAGCATCGCGGTGCGGGCCGGCATCACCGGTGCCGCTCCGCCTCGGCGAGCGCCGCCGCGTGCGCCGCATCGGCGAACCCGCGGCCGGCGCGGTCCTCGACGACCTCCCCATCGCGCAGGCGGATGATGCGCTTCGCGTGCTCGGCGAGCCCGATGTCGTGCGTCACGATGACGACCGTCGCGCCCGATTCCTGGTTCAGCTGGTCGAGCAGCTCGACGATGCGCGCGCCCGTCGCGCCGTCGAGGTTGCCCGTCGGCTCGTCGGCGAAGAGGATGCGCGGCTGGTTCGCGAACGCCCGCGCGATCGCCACGCGCTGCTGCTCGCCCCCCGAGAGCTGGTTCGGGAAGTGCCGCAATCGGTCAGCGAGGCCGACGCGTCGCAGGATGTCGCGCGCCCGCTCGGCGGCGTCGGTGTCCCCTCGCAGCTCGAGGGGGACCTGCACGTTCTCGGCCGCCGTCAGCGTCGGGATGAGTTGAAAGCTCTGGAAGATGAACCCAACTTTCTCGCCGCGGAGCCGGGCGCGTGCGTCCTCGTCGAGGCGCGTCAGGTCGGCGCCGTCGAGGATCACCGTCCCACTCGACGGTTGGTCGAGCCCCGCGAGGAGGCCGAGCAACGTCGTCTTGCCGCTCCCCGAGGGCCCGACGATGGACACGAAGGTCCCTTGGGGTATCTCGAACGAGACGTTGCGCAGCACGGCCAGGCGGGACTCGCCGCTCTGGTATTCCTTGGTCAACTCTCTGGCAACGAGCATCGGAATGCGTGAATGGGCGTCGACGGGCCTTCGAGGGACGATGCTGGCGATGGTCGCCGGCGCGCTGGCCTGCGGCGGCGATCCCGCGCCCGACACACAACGGACGGCGGCGGCCGATGGTGCCGCCACGGAATCAACCACGGCGGCACCGGGAGGGGCAACCGACGACCGCGAGGGCGCCACGCGCGTGCTCTTCATCGGGACCAGCCTCACCGCTGGCCTCGGGCTCGACCCCGACTCTGCATACCCCGCCGTGATCGGACGACTCGCCGATTCGGCGGGGTTCGACATCAGCGTGCAGGCGGCCGGGCTCTCGGGGGAGACCTCGGCGGGTGCCCTGCGCCGCGTCGACTGGCTCCTCCGCGACACCGTCGATGTCGTCATCATCGAGACCGGCGCGAACGATGGCTTGCGCGGGCTCGATCCCGACTCGACGCAGGCGAACATCGTCGGCATCATCCGGCGCGTGCGGGCGGCGAATCCCAGCGTGCGGGTGCTCCTCGCGCAGATGGAGGCGCCGCCGAACCTCGGCGCGCGCTACACGCGCGAGTTCCGCGACGTGTTCATGACCGTCGCGCGCGAGGAGCAAGTGACGTTGATCCCGTTTTTCCTCGATGGTGTCGCGGGCGTGCCGGAGCTCAACCAAGGCGACGGCATCCATCCGAACAATGCGGGGGCGCGTCGCGCCGCCACGAACATGTGGGCCGCGCTCGGCCCGGTGATCGCCCAGGTCCAAGGAGCCTTCCGCCGATGATCCGTCCGCTCGTGTTGCTCGCCTGTGCCTCCCTCGTCGCCGGGGCCCAGGCGTCACCCCGTCGTGCCGTCTTCGCCGAGCCATCGCTCTCGCCCGATGGCAGCGAACTCGCGTTCTCGTCGGCGGGCGACATCTGGATCGCGCCGGCCGTCGGCGGCGACGCGCGCCTCGTCGTGGGGCACACCGCGTACGATCATCGACCCCGGTGGTCGCCCGACGGCCGCAAGCTCGCGTTCGTCTCGACGCGCAGCGGCAATGGCGACGTCTATGTGCTCGATCTCGCGTCGGGTGGCCTGCAGCGCCTCACGTTCGACGATGGCCTCGAGCAGCTCGACGCGTGGAGCCCGGACGGCCAGTACATCTATTACTCGTCGACGGCGCGCGACATCGCGGGGATGAACGACGTCTACCGCGTGAAGTCGACCGGCGGCACGCCGATGCCCGTCGCCGCCGATCGCTATGCGTCCGAGTACTGGGCGGCACCTTCTCCCGACGGACGCCGATTGGCGATCACCGCGCGCGGCACGACGGCGGGCCAGTGGTGGCGCCGCGGCTCGTCGCACATCGATGAAGCGGAGATCTGGACGGTGACGCTCGACGCGTCGCCGCGCTATGAGCGCATCTCGCGCGGCGAGCGCCCGGGCAAGGGACGCGACGCGTGGCCGATGTGGTCTCCCGACGGACGCACGCTCTACTACGTGAGCGATCGCGGCGGCGATGAGAACGTCTACGCGCATCCGGTCGGTGGGCCGGAGCGCGCGCTCACGACCTTCACCGACGGGCGCGTGCTCTGGCCGCAGATCGCGAAGGATGGCACGCGCATCGTCTTCGAGCGTGACTTCGACATCTGGTCGCTCGACATCGCGACGGGACGCGCGGCCCCGGTGCCGCTCACGCTGCGTGGCGCGCCGACGATGCCCGTCGCCGAGCACCGCAACATGACGACCGGCATCCAGGAGTTCTCGGTCTCGCCCGACGGGAAGAAGGTCGCGTACGTCGTGCGCGGCGAGATCTTCGCCGCCGATGCGAAGGTGGGCGGCGAAGGCATCCGCGTGACGACGACGGTCGAGCCCGAAGGCATGCCCGAGTGGGCGCCCGACAGCCGGCGGCTCGCCTACAGTTCGTGGCAGGACGGCAAGGCGCGCATCCATGTCTATGATTTCGCGACGCGTCGTGACCGGGCGCTCACCGCCGGTGGCGACGACGTGAACGCGCGCTGGTCCCCCGACGGCAAGTCGATCGCGTTCGTGCGCGGCGGCAACGAGTTGCGCGTCGTCGACGCGGCGAGCGGTGACGAGCGGCTCGTCGCGCGCGGCACGCAGCTCGGCAACGTGCCGTTCGTTCCCGACCGCAACTTTGCGTTCTCGCCGGACGGCAAGCACCTCGCGTACCTCAGCGTCGGCGAGCGCGGCTTCCTCAATGCGCACGTCGTGCCGGTCACCGGCGGCGAATCGGAGCAGGTGAGCTTCCTCGCGAACGCGTTCGGCGGGACGATCGCGTGGAGCGGCGACCAGCGGTCACTCTTCTTCGACAACGCGCAGCGCACCGAGAACGGGCAGGTGATCCGCGTCGACCTCGTGCCGCGCGCGCCGCGGTTCCGCGAGGCGCGCTTCGAGGCGCTCTTCCCGTCGGACTCGGTCACCTCGCGCGACACGGCGCAGGCGCGCGCCCGCGGCACGACGCCGCAGGCCGCGGCGAACGCGCGCGAGGCGCGCGAGAACCCGGTGCGCATCGAGCGCGACGGGCTGCGTCGCCGCGCGACCGCGCTGCCGATCAACGCGAGCGCCGGCGGCGTCGCGGTGAGTCCCGACGGCAAGACGCTGGCGTTCACGGCGAACGCGGCCGGCCAGACGCAGATCTGGACCTGGTCGATCGACGACGCCGCGACCGAGCCGCCGCAGGCGCGACAGGTCACGTCGTCGCCGGGCGGGAAGGGGAGCATCCAGTGGTCGGGCGACTCGAAGGAGATCTGGTTCATCAGCGGCGGTCGCGTGCAGGCGATCGGCGTCGACAACCGGCAGCAGCGCGCGATCAACCTGAGCGCGTCGCTCGATGTCGACTTCGTCGCCGAGGCGGGGGAGGTGTTCCGCCAGGTGTGGAGCTGGACGCGCGACAACTTCTATGACCCCGAGATGCACGGCGTCGATTGGAGCGCGGTGCGCACGCGCTACGAACCCGTCGTCGCCGCGACGCGTACGCCCGAGGAGATGCGCCGCGTGCTCGGCCTCATGGTCGGCGAGCTCAACGCGTCGCACTCGGGCGTCGGGGGACCTTCGACGCAGCCACCGACGGTCGGGCGACTCGGGCTCGAGTTCGACCGCGAGGCGTACGAGCGAGATGGCCGCCTGCGCGTGAAGCACGTGATCGCGCATGGCGCGGCGTCGTTCGCCGAGGGCGTCGCCGATGGCGATGTGCTGCTCGCCGTGGATGGCGTCACGCTGACGCGCACGACGAACCTCGACTCGCTCTTGCAGAACCGGACCGGCGACCGCGTGCGGCTCCGCGTCGCGCGCGACGGCAACGAGCGCAACGCGCGCACGGTCGATGTCATGCCGACGAGCGTCGGCGCGGAGAAGGCCGCGCTCTACCGCGAATGGGTCGACCAGCGCCGCGCCTATGTCGACCGCGTCAGCGATGGCACGCTCGGCTACGTGCACATGCAGGACATGGGCGCGGGGTCGCTCGCGCAGCTGTACGTCGACCTCGATGCCGAGAACCATTTGAAGCAAGGCATCGTCATCGACATCCGGAACAACAACGGCGGCTTCGTGAACGCGTACGCGCTCGACGTGTTCAGCCGGCGGCCGTACATGACGATGGAGCGTCGTGGCACCGTTGAGGTGCCGGCACGCTTGCAGCTCGGCCAGCGCGCGTTCGAGAAGCCGACCGTGCTCGTGACGAACCAGCATTCGCTGAGCGACGCCGAGGATTTCACCGAGGGGTATCGCGCGCTCGGGCTCGGCAAGGTCGTCGGCGAGCCGACGTCGGGGTGGATCATCTATACGAGCAACTTCACGTTGTTCGATGGGACGACGCTGCGCGTGCCGTTCATCCGCATCCGTGATGCGGAGGGGAAGGACATGGAGCTGGTGCCGCGGCCGGTCGACGTGCGCGTGGATCGGCCCATGGGCGAGTCGTATCGGTCGGTCGACTCGCAGCTGGACGTGGCGGTGCGGGAGCTTCGTTCGCGGCTTCGCTGAGTTTGGGTTGTGATGCGGGAGGTTGCCGCTTCCGCGACCGGTCGGTCGCGGGGGCTTCCCTCCGCTGCGACCCCTGGCGCTTACACGCTTCGAGCCTCGGGCGCATACGACGCGCCCGAGTCTCTCGCTACGCGCCGGGGGTCTTGCGTCTGGAAGCCGCCCGCTCCCTCCCTTGCCTCGGCGCGCCCCTCTCGCATCGCCGTTCGGCTCAGCTCCTCCGCGCCCTCGGGACGAGCATCATCCCGCGGCTCTCCGCGCGGGAGCTAAGCTCGCCCCGGGCCGGGTGTGAAGGCGAGCTGACCCACGTCGCGGCTCCCTGAGAGGAGCACGATCTCGGCGAGCCAACGCCAATTGCTGAAGGGGGCGGGATGCGTGAGGGAGGCGATCGGCCGGGGTCCCCACAAGCGGTGAGTCCGCGCGTAGCAAGAGACTCGGGCGCGCCGTTCGCGCCCGAGGCTCGCCGCGTGTAAGCGCGAACGAGCCGCGCAGGGGGACCCCCCGATCGCCGACCGTGCGCGATGGATGAATCCCGTATCCGGTGGAGCGTTGACCGAGCAGTAGAAATCGGCTAAACTTCAAGGCTGCCGCGACTTACGGGTCGGGGCGAGCTCCTGTTCAACCCGTAAACCGCACCAGCAATGGCAATCCCGGCCACCCAGATCCGCCGCGGGATGGTGATCGTCTTCGAGGGCGATCCCTGCCGCATAATCGAGTTCCGCCACCACACCCCCGGCAACCTCCGGGCAATGGTCCAGGCGAAGCTCAAGAATCTCCGCTCCGGCAACAACTTCGAGCACCGGTTCCGCGCCGACGACCAGGTCCACAAGGCGGACATGGAGACGCACGAGCTCCAGTTCCTGTACAAGAGTGGCGACGCCTACCACTTCATGAACACGGAGAACTACGAGCAGCTCGAGATGGACGCCGAGACCATCGGCGACGGCGCCCCGTGGGTGCAGGACAACATGATGGTCATGGTGGAGTTCTATAACGGGAAGCCGATGTCGATCCAGCTCCCGCAGTTCATGAACTTCACGATTGTCGACACCGCGCCGGTGATGAAGACCGCGACGAAGACGGCGAGCACGAAGCCGGCGACGCTCGAGAACGGGGTGACGATCAACGTCCCGGAGTTCATCGCCTCGGGAGAGCGGGTGCGGGTGAATCCGTCGACGGGGGAGTACATGGATCGGGCGAAGGATTGACTCTTGAGGTGGGAAGCGCAGGTGGGAAGCGCAGGTGGGAAGCGCAGGTGGGAAGCGCAGGTGGCAGATGGCAGGTGGCAGTAACGACGGCGCTCGCTCGATGAGCGTGCTCAAGCCCGCACGACCTGCCCTCTGCCACCTGCGCCTCCCACCTGTAGTTCGCCGGTTGATAACGCCCGAAAGCCCCCTTAGCTTTGGTGTCTCCACCGGCGACGGTGCCATGGTGGCTGTAGCTCAGTCGGTTAGAGCATCGGATTGTGGTTCCGAGGGTCGCGGGTTCGAATCCCGTCAGCCACCCTGAGGTCGCCTTGGCGAAGTCGCTGCGGCAACCGACGGTCTGACCTTAGGTCCGTAGCTCAATTGGTAGAGCACCGGTCTCCAAAACCGGCGGTTGGGG
>CAYSAR010000004.1:0-26594 GCA_964428985.1 uncultured Gemmatimonadaceae bacterium
GGCGAGCAGCGCGAGCGCGGCCGCGACCTTCGCGGCCGCAGGGACGGTCGGCTTCGCCGCGTGCTCCGTCGCGCGACGCATGATCCAGGCGCCGGCCACGCACAGCGCCCCGCCGACGATCGCGAGCAGCGCGACATGCTCGCTGCGCACGACGACGCCGAGCAGCAGCGCGACGGGTGGGATCAGGAACGCCGACGCCGACGCCTTCGTCGCGCCGAGCTTGCCTGACGCCGTCGCCATCACGACATGCGCGACGCCGGTGCCGAGCGCGCCGAGCGCGAGCAGCGAGAGCACGGGGAAGAGCTTCCACTCGACCGCCGCGACGTCGCGCGCGCCGAGTGGTAGCAGGATCAGCAACGCGATCGCCTGCGCGCGCCAGATCACGGGAAGCGAGCCGTACTTCTGCTGGAGCGGCCGCGCGAGGTTCGGCGCGAAGCCATACGACACGCACGCGATCGCGACCATGATCACGCCCGCCGCGCTGCTCGGCGCGCCGAGGTCGGGGATCGACATGAGTACGACGCCGACGAGACCGACCGCGAGACCGATGAGCACGCCGCGCGACGGCAAGCGCCGCGCGATGATCGACGCGATGATCGCCGCCGAGAGCGGCACGGCGCCGTTCAACATGCCGGCGAGCGCCGATGAAATCCGTTGCTCGGCGAACGGGAACATCGAGAGCGGGAACGCCATCCAGAGCACGGCGAGCCAGGCGATCGCAGGCCAATCGCGTCGTTCGATCGGCTTCCATGCGGCCTTGAAGCAGGCGAGTGCGGCGAAGCCGACGCCGACGCGCACGAGCGTGACGCCCCATGGTCCGACCGCTTCGAGTCCTTCGGCGATGAAGAGGAATGACGCGCCCCAGATGAGGCCGGGGATCGCGATGAGAGACCAATCCGACAACTTCGAGCTTGACATATCCCGAAAATAGGCCGACATATGGTAACGCCAGCAGTTCCAGTTATGGAGCGTGATTCTTGACCAGTACGCCGCTCGACCTTCTCGTCTCCCTTGAGCGCAGCGGCGGTCGAACGCTCGGACGGCAGATCGAAGATCAGCTGCGCACGAGCGTCCGCGCTGGCCATCTTCGGCCGGGACAACGACTTCCGTCCACGCGCGACCTCGCGGCTGAGCTCGGGGTCTCCCGCCCGATCATCGTCGAGGCGTACGCCCAGCTCGCGGCCGAGGGCTACATCCTCGTGCGGCAAGGGTCGCGACCTCGTGTCGCCGACGGCGTGCGCGGTCACGGTTCGCGGGCAGCGCCCGCTGTCCCCGCAACGCGCGAGCCGCTCTTCGACTTCCGTCCGGGCGTGCCGGACCTCGCGGCGTTCCCGCGCGGAGCTTGGTTGCGCTCGACGCGCGACGCGCTTCGCCAGATGCCTGACGCGGCGCTCGGCTACACCGAACCGCACGGCAGCGACGTGCTCCGCCAGGCCTTGAGCGACTATCTCGCCCGCGTGCGCGGCGTCGTCTCCGATCCGTCGAACGTCATCATCACGAGTGGATGGGCGCAGGGCCGGCATCTCATGCTGCGCGCGCTCAAGGCGAGTGGCGCGCGACGCGTCGCGGTCGAGGATCCCTGCTTCGTCGATGCGTGGGAGTCGGTGCCGCGACTCGGCCTCGAGCTCGTGCCAGTGCCGGTCGACGATGCCGGCCTTCGCGTCGACGAGCTCGACCGGCTCGGCGCCGACGCGGTGATCGTGACGCCGGCTCACCAACATCCGACGGGTTCGGTGCTCTCGGGCGAACGTCGCGCCGCACTGCTCGCGTGGTTGCGTCGCACCGACGCACTCGCGATCGAGGACGATTACGACGCCGAGTATCGCTATGATCGCGCGCCCGTCGGCGCGCTCCAGTCGCTCGATCCCGGTCGCATCGTCTACGCCGGCACGGCGAGCAAGACGCTCGCGCCGGCGCTGCGACTCGGATGGCTCGTCGTGCCGCCGCGCATCATCGATCGCGTCCAGGAGGAGCAGGCCTTCGCCGATTTCGGCGCGCCGCGCATCGAGCAGCATGTATTCGCCGACTTCGTCGCGCGCGGGGAACTCGACCGCCACCTACGGCGCATGCGCAGTCGCTACCGCGCGCGCCGCGATGCGCTCGTCGAGGCGTTCGCGCGATGGATGCCCGAGGCGATCGTCTGCGGCATCGCGGCGGGCTTGCATGCCGTCGTGCGATTGCCGGAGGGAGCGAACGAGACGGAGATCCTCGAGCGGGCGGAGAAGCGAGGGATCGCGTTCAGCGTGCTCGGCGCGTATGAGGTGGAACGACGGGGCGCGCCGCCGACGCTGATACTCGGGTACGCACGGAATGCCGAACCAGTGATCGAACTCGGTGTGCGTGAGATCGTGCGGGTGATACGGGCTGGTTGATAAGGGAGACTACGACTGCGGGTAGTGGTACGGGGGTCGTTACTTATTCCGTAACGAGGGGGTGGTACGTGGGGACTGACCGGCGAGTCGTCGCTCACTGCGTGCGAACGATGGATACGAACGTTCGCGGCGACCGCGGGGCACCCGCCGCCATCTTGTTCTGCACGGCGACGACTCCCGTATCGCTCACGAGACAGTGGATGAGATCGGGATCCATCCGCGCCGGCACGCAGCGTGTCCCTTCCCCGATCATCTCGAACTCGGCGAAGCTGCGGCGTGAGCCGGAGAGGTCCCGCACGGCGATGTCGTAGCGGCCGGCGGGGAGTGGCCATTTGCGGTACTCGCCGGGGCGGAGCTCGAGGGTGTCGTTCGCGAGGCGCACAGTGACGGCGATCGGCACGAGCGACCACGCGCCCGCACGCACGTTGAGGCGCGTCCAGCCGGGTCGCCGCGCGTACAGTCGACCGTCGCGGAGCTCGGCGAGCGTCGTGTCAGCGACTGCCATGCGCTCGTCGCCCAGCGGGACCATGCGTCCATCCGTCACGCGCGCCCGCATGCGTACGTCGACCGAATCGCCGACCGCCAAGTCGAACGACTGGGCACCGTAGATCGCGACAGTCCTATGACAGATGAGATGCACGCGCGCACTCATCCCACGATACGACGCATGGAGATCGCGTTCACCAGCGTCCTTGCAGTCCGCGTTGATGTGGTCGGCCTCGTAAACATCATCCGACGGCGGATCGAACGCGACCTTCGAGAAGACCGTTCGCCCGCTTCGCGAGACTGCCTGGATCTGCAGCCACTCAGGCGCGCCGACGAACCCCTCGACCGTATCACGGGCCACCACCAACCGCGCCGGCGCGAACTCCCACCACGCCTTCGCGCTCCCCGCGCCGATCAACGCGGCGCCGGCGACGGCCAGCATCATCTTCCTACGATCCACGGCGCCCTCGCTGTCGCTCTTGCGCAGAACATATCGCGTCCTTCAGGCGTTGGTCAGAATACCCCTGTCCCGAGGACGAGATGCGATCTCGGAAGTCAGCAGGAGGCGCCCGGGCATGAGCGCGCCAACGATGGAATCACTACGTCAGGAACTCTTCGATCGCGAGCGCCGCTTCTGGACCGAGGGCGCCGACTTCTACGAGAACAGCGTCGCGAAGGACGCGCTCTTCGTCTTCGCCGAGACGGGCACCCTCTCGCGCGATGAGGCGATCGCCGGATTGAACGCCGACCCGAGCGGCGGACGCTGGACCGTCGTCACCGTCAGCGACGAGCGCGCGCTCGAGGTGAAGGACGACGTCGTGCTGCTCACGTACGCCGTCGAGGCGCGACGCGCCGAGTCGACAGGCGTGCATCGCGCGCTCTGCAGCAGTCTCTACGTGCGCGAGCGGGGCGAATGGCGACTCGCGTTCCACCAGCAGTCAGCGCTCGCCTGATCGGAAGAGGTCAGAGATACTGGATAAGGGAGACTGCAACGACGGGCACTGGTACGGGGGTCGATGCTCATTCCGTAACGAGGGGATGGTACGTGGGGACTAAGAGGCGATAAAGGAAGCGGACGTCCATGCCCACGCACCACCCCCTCGGCACGTACTCAGTATCGACCCCCGTACCAGTACCCGTCGCGTCGTTCCCCTTATCTGGAAGTCCGTCACCGCACGTCGATGAAGACATCGACTCCCCACCGCCGCGGCGCGTCGAGTGCGCGCGAGATGTCGAACCGCAACAACCCGTCGAGCATCGCGACGCCCATGCCGACCGACATGCGATCGTCGCGCGGTCCCGTCTGGAGGAACGCGTCGCGGTCGCCCGCCCATCCCCAGTCGGCGAAGGCGATCGGCCGAACCATGCGCCATCCACGCGCGACTTCGGCTCGCGCGAGCCAGAACGCATCGCCCGCGATCGTGCCGACGCGATCGGCATGCAGCGTCGTCGCGCCGCCGAGGTAGTAGAGCCGCTGCGCCGGCACGGTGCCGGTCGAGTGCCCGGCGCCGAGCGTCAGCGACGCGCTCGTCGTCCGCCCGAACCCCTGGCCGACACGCACCTCACCGGACGCGCGACCATAGGAGAGTTCGCCCGTCGCGCCGTCGGCACGCAGGTGGCCCGACATCTGGAAGCCGTCGGGATCGACGCCGTGCGCGAACGAGAGGATCGCTTCCGCACCGGCGTAATCCCCGGCCGTCGCACGGATGTTCGGCGCGAAGTCCGAGCCGAACGCGTTGTTCGGCAGGGCGAAGTTCGTCTCGGCCTCGGCCGAGTTGTGTCGTTCGGCGAAGAGCCGCCACGCGATCGCCGATCCACCGGTGACGCGCCGACGCGAACCGCCGATCTCGACGCCGAGCGAGCGGTAGTACATCCAATCGTCACGCCCGAGGAGCAGCGCACCGAGCGAAGCGGAGATCCCGAGCGGCGTGCCCCACGGGTTCACCACGTCCAAGCGACGATAGATGCCGGCGTGATACTCGGTGTTCCCGTTCCGGCGCCGCAGGAAGAGCTCGGCGTTCGGCTCGACGTCGGCGATGCCGATGCGTGCCGTCGCATCGGCCGTGTAGCCTTTGCCGAGCTCACGTTCGGCGCGCACACCGGCCGAGAGCGCCTCGATCCGGTTGTAGCGCAGCAGCCCGTCATCGAGCCCGTAGCGCCAGGTCACGCGCTGCGGCGCCCAATCGGCCTGGTTCGAGATCGCGAGCGCGCGGCGGGCGTCGTCGCGCAGGCGGCCGAGGTCGGTCTCGGTGAAGAGCTCCTCGCCGTCATCGAAGAGTGAGCCCGGCAACAGCGGCGAGTGTACGAGATCGCGGCGGTCGCACGGGATGATCACGCGCATGCGCACGCCGGCGACGGTGCGGCTCCGCATGCGCGGCTCGCCCGGGACCGTGCCCGCGAACGTGAGATCGGTCGTGTCGCCCCGCGCGCGGCAGGGTGGGCGCTCGCCGTTGCCGCGCACCCACTCGCCATAGCGTGAGTAGCCGCCGTAGTCGTCATCGCGCCGAGGCGTGAGGTCGAGCTTCGCCTGCGCGACGCCCTGCGGCAGCGCACGCACACGCTCGTAGTCGAACGACTGTTCGATCGAGATCGTGATGCGACCGCCTTTCGCCGTGCCTTCCGCGTGCGCGATGCGCACGCGCGGGAGCCAGAAGCGGCCGTCGTAGAGGCCGTGTTCGATGACGATCTCCTCGACGTTGCCGCGGAAGGGACCGAACTTGCGGATGACGTTCGCATCGTCGTCGTCGAAGTTCGACTCCATGTACGGCCAGAGATCGACCGGGATCGACGGTCGATAAGCGGCGCGCACGAGCGCGCCATCGGAGACGTCGAGCCAGAGCGATCCGACGATGAGTTGGTAGTCGGGCCGGACCGGGCGCACGAGCAGTTCGCGCAGCTGGATGCGGCGTCCGTCGGGCAGCGTAAGGTTGAGCGGCCCGCCGAGTTCGAAGCGATAGATGCTGTCCGAGCCGGACTCGAGCGGATGCCGGATCCACGCCTCGAGTTCCTTCGGGAGCGCGTCGACCATCTCGCTCATCGGCCAGAGGCGGTCGCGGCCCGGCGCGAACGGCAACGCGAAGAAGATGTCATCATCGCCGCCCTCGGGTTCCATCTCGCCACCGACCGGCGCGACGGCGCGCGACGCGAGCAGCTCGCCCCAGGCGCCGCGCTCGTGATGCCATCCGACGCGCGCGACCGCTTCGAACCGCGCCGCGAGCCGCATGCGGCCGACGACGCCGAGCCCCGTCGGCGGCGCGAGCCCGATGCCGGCGCTCCAGCGCTGCTTCGCGATCGCGACGTACTCCTGGAGCGTCGTGTCCTGCTGGTAGCGCGTCGCGCGGGCGCGCGCGACGAGGTCGGCGGCGGTGAGGGGGCGTTGGGCGGGCGCCGTAGGAGACGCCGCCGCGAGCTGGCAGGCGCAGGCCGCCGCGAGGAGGAGGGACATGACGACGGGGGTTCGGGCTGCCGACCGTACGTCCGCGTCGCGACGGAGGTTTCCCTCGGACTACGTCGCGCGAGTCAGCGCAGCGGCTTCTCGAACCGTCTCGCATCCATACCCGACGACCGCGTCGCCCTCCTCAGGCAACATTTCGCGCACTTGCATATGACAAAGGATTGCGCGATTACCTTCGCGCGTACCGGCTGTCCTTCCCACCCCAACCCCTCGACCCATGGAAGAGATCGTCATCAATCACTTCGCCGTGATCGTCGCCGCCGCGCTCACGTTCGTCCTCGGCGGGCTCTGGTACGGTCCGCTGTTCGGCAAGGCGTGGATGAAGGAGACCGGCGTCACGCCGGAGCAGGCGCAGCAGGGTACCGGCAAGGTGTTCGGCCTCTCATTCATTTGGATGCTCGTGATGGCGTACAACCTCGCGTTCTTCCTCTGGCAGCCGTCGATCGGCATTCAGGAAGGGCTCATGTACGGCTTCGCGACGGGCTTCGGGTGGATCGCGATGGCGCTCTTCGTGATCGGTCTCTTCGAACGGCGGTCGGCGAAGCTCATGCTGATCAACGGCGGCTACATGTCCGTTGCGCTCACGATGATGGGGGCGGTGATCGCGGTGTGGCGGTGAGCGAGAAGGTCATCCTGTTCGCGCACGACCTCGTCGTGCGCTACCCGAAGTTCACGCTCGGTCCGCTCGGCTTCGCGATCAAGGGTGGCGAGACGGTCGCGCTGCTCGGCGCGAATGCGGCGGGCAAGACGACGTTGCTGCGCGCGATCACCGGCCGGCAGCGCGAGCGTGAGGGATCGGTCGAACTGTCGGGGGAGGACATCCTGCGCGCGCCGGACGCCTGGCGCGCACGCATCGGGTTCGCCGGCGAGAAGCCGCTCGGAGACCCCGCGCTGCGCGTACGCGAGTGGTATGCGTTCCTCGCCGACTGCTATCTGTCGTGGGACCGCCGCTACGAGGAGGAGCTGACGCGTCGGCTCGGGCTCGACGTCAGCGAGCGCATCGGCGCGCTCTCGCGCGGCACCGCAGTGAAGGCAGCGTATATCGCGGCTGAGTCGTATCGACCGGAGTTGCTCGTGCTCGATGAACCGACGAACGGGCTCGATCCGGTCGTACGGCTCGAGCTGCTCGGGTGGTTGCGCGAATGCTTCGATGCGGCGCCCGACCGCGCGCTGATCTTCTCATCACACCTTCTGGAGGATGTCGAGGCGCTCTGCGATCGCGCGCTCTTGTTGCGCAGGGGCAAGCTCGTCGGCGAGATCGCCGGCGACCGGCTGACCGAGGCGCGAGCGGGCGGCCGCCTCACCGCGCTCGTCGCCGACGTGTTGCGCGACCCGGTCGCGGCGTGAGCGCTCACATCGTCCGTGCGCACGTGCGCACGGGGCTCCAGCTCAGCCGGCGGACGATGGTCGTCGGCACGCTCGCCGCGGTCGGCTTGTTCATCGCGAGCGCGCTCCTCCCGAGCGAACCGGCGCTCGCGCTGATTCCGATCGCGGCGGTCATCGGGATCGGTCTCGTGATGATGCCGGCCGCGAACCTCGGGCAGGAGAAGCTCATCGGCACGATGGAGCTCGACCGCACGTTGCCGGTGCCGCTCCTCACGCTCGCGGGCGCGCGCCTGATCTCGGCGGCCGTGCGAGCATCACCGGTCGTGCTCTTCATCGCGATTCCCGCGTTCGCCGCCGGCCGAGCGTTCCCCGAGGTCCACCGCGGCTCGCTCGCGACGGTCGCCGTCGTCCTCACGGCGGCCACGATCGCGGCGTTGTGGGTGTCGTATGCGATGATCGCCCGCTTCAGCATGAAGCGGCTGCCGTGGTTGCTCATCTTCGCCTGGCTCGCGCCGCTCGTGATCCCTGACGCCTTCTGGGATGCCGTCGGTGCGACGGTCAAGCGCCTGGGGCAGACGATGTTCGTCGACGCGGCTCCCTCCGTCCTGCTGCTCGGCTCGGTCAGTGCTGCGGCGCTGCTGCTCGCCGGCCTCGTCTTTCTCGGGGCGCGGGCGCTGCTCGCGAACGCGCTCGATGTCTATCGCTTCGAGCCGATGGCGCTCGATGACACCGCGGGCAAGATGCCGAAGCGCGAGATGGGCGCCGCCGGTCGCGGTGCGCTGCTCGCGGTGACGCGGCTCCGCCTCCGGCTCGCGACGAACCGCTTCAAGCACGAGGCGATGATCATCGGCGCGTTCATCGTCGTGATCCTGCTCGACATCGAGGGGATCGCCGAAGCGGCGCGCGGGTTCCTCCCGATCTTCGCGAGCCTCATGCCGACGATGGTCGCCGTGCAGCTTCTGCAGGATCGCGCGCAAGGGACGCTCGAGGGACTCCAGCAACTGCCGCATCCGCGTCACGTCGTCACGCTCGGCCACCTGCTCGCCGTCGCGGCGATCGCCGTGCCGGCCGTCATCGCGTGGTCGGTCGCGCAAGCCGCCGGCGGAGGCCCGCTCGACGCGCTCCGGTTCGCGCGGCAGTACCTCTCGCTCGTCGCTGCGGGCCACCTCATGGCGGCGTTCGTTGTCTGGGGGACGGCGCGACGGATGCTGCTCGCGCTCATCATCGTGGTCCTACTGGCGATCGCCGCGGTCGTGACCGTCGCACTGCTCGCCGCCGCGCGCGGCGGTCCGTCGGCGGTCGAGGTGACCCGGGACTCCGCGGTCGTCTCATACATCGTGATGATCGGAGCGACGATCGTCATCGCCGTCGCGACGGCGCTGTTCACGCACGGCCTCACGACGCTCAAGCCGATGTCGCCGATCAGTTGAGCGTCACGGCTGCTCGCCCGGACGAACTGGTCCGCGCGAGGTTGAGGCGCACGACTAGGTTGGAGCGAAGGTCAGCCCTCCACTCTCCGAGCCAATCATGAAGATCCGTTCGTTCGCACCCCTTCTCGCACTGACGCTCGCGACCGCGTCGCTCTCCCCGCGTACCGCCGAGGCACAGCCATCGGATCGCGAGCAGGTCCTCGCCGCGATCGACACCTTCCTCGTCGGCCTGCGCACGAAAGACTCGACGATCATGAACCGCCTCGTCGACTCGACGACGCGCATGACGCTGCTGCGGCCGGCGCCAGGGGGTGGCGTGCGCGTCGTCGTCATGACCGGACCGCAGTTCATCGCCAACGTCACGAGCCCGAGCGGACCGTTCCTCGACGAGCCGATCCGCAATCCGGTCGTCCAGGTCGATGGCGACCTCGCGACGGTGTGGGCGGAGTACCAGGTGCGCATCGACGGCCGCGTGTCGCACTGCGGCTACGACGCGTTCCACCTCGTGCGGAAGGCGGGACGATGGATGTTCCTGAACGTGAGCGACACGTTCCGGCGGACGGGGTGCGGGGAGGTCTGGCCGGACTGAGGATCCGGTAGGACCTGGGCCGCGGCGGACGAAACCCTCCGCTGCGCACCCCCGTAGCGCTGACAGGCCAAACCAAATCGACGGTTCGGTTGTCCGTCCTTTGACCCCTGTCTCGCGAGGAGCGCCCCCGTGCCCGCCTGGACCACCGACCTCAAGCTCGCCTGGCGCTCGCTCAGTCGCACGCCGGCCTTCCTCGCCACGACCGCCGGCACGCTCGCCCTCGCGATCGGCGCCGCGGTCGGCATGTTCGGCGTCGTCAACGCCGTCCTCCTCAAGCCGCTGCCGTTCCCCGACGCCGATCGACTCGTCGCCATCGGCGGCACCGCGCCGGGGACCGACCTCCCCGAGCTCTTCGGCCTCGGTCCGGACTTCTACTTCCAGTACAAGGAGAACTCGAAGCTCATCGACGGCATCTTCGGGTTCGGTGGCGGCACCTCGACGTTCCGCACCGAGGAGCGCGTCGAGCGCATCGCGATGGGCTTCGTCCCACCCGATTTCTGGCCGACGATGGGCGTCGCACCCCAGCTCGGCCGCGTGCCGGTCGAGGCAGACGGCGAGAACGTCATCGTCATCAGCGACCAGCTCTGGGACGAATGGTTCGGGCGCGACCCGCAGGTCATCGGCCGCTCGTACTTCACGTCGGGCACGATGCGCACCGTCCTCGGCGTCATGCCCCCCGACTTCAAGTTCCCGAGCGACCAGACGATGCTCTGGGTGCAGGACACGTACGACATCGCGAACGTCCAGCCGGGGAACCTCGGGCTGCCGATCATGGCGCGCATGAAGCCCGGCGTCACGCGCGAGCAACTCGCGACCGAGCTCACGCAGCTCTCGAAGGCGCTCCCCGATCGCTTCGGCGGCAACGCGAACTACGCGCGCATGATCGCCGCGCACCGCGCGGTCGTCGACCCGATCCTCGACCGTATCGTCGGCCCGACGACGCGTACGTCACTCTGGGTGCTGCTCGGCGCCGTCGGCATCGTGCTGCTCATCGCCTGCGCGAACGTCACGAACCTCTTCCTCGTGCGCGTCGAGCGCCGCCATCGCGAGCTTGCCGTGCGCCGCGCGCTCGGCGCATCGCGCACGCAGCTCGTCAAGCTGCAACTCGCCGAGGGCGCGCTGATTGCCGGCATCGCGGGGGTCGCGGCGGTCATGCTGAGCGCCGTCACGCTCCCGCTCTTCCTGCGTTCCGCTCCCGAGGGCATCCCGCGCCTCGGCACCGTCTCGATGGACGTGACGACGCTCGCTGCCGCGTTCGGCCTCGTGATCCTCGTCGCGCTCGCGTGTAGTCTGGTGCCAGCGCTGCGCGCGAGCGCGCCGAACCTCGGACGCATCCGCGAAGGCGGCCGCACGGGCACCGGCCGCGGTCACTGGGGTCGCAACGCGCTCGTCGTCGGCCAGACCGCCCTCGCGCTCGTACTGTTGATCGGCTCGGCGCTGCTCGTGCGCAGCTTCCAAGAGCTGCGCAACGTCGACCCTGGCTACGATACGGCCGACATCTACACGTTCCAGTTCGCGCCGCAGCAGGACCATCTCATCGATGGTCCGAGTTGGGGCCGACTGCACCTCGACTTCATGGACCGCCTGCGCGCGCTCCCCGGCGTGACGGCCGTGGGCGTCGTCAACAACCTCCCGCTCGACGAAGGCACGGGCGGCGGTCGCTTCGCGCTCGAGTCGGCGGGTCCCGACGACGCGGGCACGCTGCTCGATCAGAACTTCAGTGGCGGCGATCACTTCCAGGTGATGGGCACCACGCTGCTGCGCGGGCGCATCTTCACAAACGACGAAGCGATCGTCCCGAACAACAGCGTCATCCTGAGCAAGTCGGCGGCCGACCGTCTCTGGCCGAACCAAGACCCGATCGGCCAGCGCATGCGCCGCCTCCCGCAGAACATCACGTTCACCGTCGTCGGCGTCGTCGAGGACGTGAAGCAGGACGACTGGCGTGATGCCGGCGAGGCCGTCGTCTACTTCCCGCTGACCGGTCCGGTCGCGAACGCGTGGGGGATGGGCTCGCCCGCGTACGTCGTGAAGTCGTCGCGCGCCGAATCGCTCGGTCGCGAGGTGCGTGAGCTCGTGCGCCAGATCGCGCCCGAGGCGCCGGTCTATCGCGAGTTCACGATGGACTTCCTCGCGCGGCGCTCGATGATCCAGCTCTCGTTCACGATGCTCACGCTCGGCGTGATCTCAGTGCTCGCGCTGATCCTCGGCGCGGTCGGGCTCTATGGCGTGCTGAGCTACGTCGTGGCCGAGCGCACGCGCGAGATCGGCGTGCGCATGGCCCTCGGTGCGACGGCGACGAAGGTCCAGCGGATGGTCGTCAGCCAAGGCGCGCGCGTCGTGCTGATCGGCGCGGCGATCGGCATCGCCGCCGCGATCGCGAGCAAGCGGTTGCTCGGGACACTGCTCTTCGGGGTCGCCGCACTTGATGTCGCCGTGTTCGTGGCGATGCCGCTCACGCTGCTCGCGGTCGGGATGCTCGCGGCGTGGCTGCCGGCGCGGCGGGCGAGCAATGTGGATCCGATGGAGGCGTTGCGCTCTGACTGAGCGCGGCCGGGCGGCGAACGACGGAGACAACGCGCGCGGGCCGGCGGCTGTACATTGGGGGATGCCTCGACGCTCTCTGTACGTTCCCCGGTTCGTGCTCGCGGCGCTCGCGCTCTTCGCCGCGCCCCTCACGCTCGGCGCGCAAACGGCGCCCCCGCACGAGTCCTTCACGATCGACTCGCGCGCCCTCGGCGAACCACGCCCGATCAACGTTTACCTCCCGCCCGCCTACCGCACGAGCGCGAGCGTGCGGCTCCCCGTCCTCTACATGCCCGACGGTGGCATCGACGAGGACTTCGCCCACATGGCGACGACGGTCGATTCGCTGATCGCGCGGCTCGAGATGGAGCCGGTGATCCTGGTCGGGATCCCGAACACGCAGCGGCGCCGCGACCTCACCGGCCCGACGCGCGTCGCGTCGGATAGCACGATCGCGCCACGCGTCGGCGGCTCGGCGGCGTTCCGCGCGTTCATCCGCGACGAACTCATGCCCGCCGTCGCGGCGCGCTACCGCACGACGCGCGAGCGCGGGATCATCGGCGAATCGCTCGCGGGGCTCTTCATCGTCGAGACGTTCCTGCTCGAGCCCGCGCTGTTCGATCACTACATCGCGTTCGACCCGAGTCTCTGGTGGAACGGCGGCGCGCTGATCGATTCAGCGACGACGCGACTCGCGACGATGACGCGCCTCCCGCAGACGCTCCAGCTCGCGAGCTCCGGCGAGTCGGAGATCGCGAAGGACCTCGCGCGCTTCGCGTCGATCCTCGCGGAGACGCCGCTCGCGCCGCCGTTCGAGTGGACGCACGAGGAGCGCCCCGACCTCACGCACGCGACGATCTTCCGCGCGCTCAAGGCGCCGGCGTTGCTCGTCGTGTTCGCCGACGACCGGGAGATTGACCGCTAGCTTGGTCGCGCGCGGCTACTTCTGCCGCTTCACCATCTCCGTGATCCAGATCGGCGCGAACGGCGAGATGCACCCCTTCGAGACGGGATAGTCGCGATAGATCCCGAGCTTCTCGCCCAGCGCGAGCGCGCGCTTGCGCAGCTTCGGATGGTGGATGCCGATTCCCGCGAGACAGTTGTTCATCGTCCACTGCTCGGCCGGATCGGCCTTCGGCATCTCGCGTTCGATGCGGTCGAGCAGCGCATCGAGGTCGAGCCCTTCGGGACTCCGCGCGATGCGCGCCGCGGTGAGGTTCCACCCCGCGCGCGCCGCCCAAGGATGCTTCTCCTTCGGGCTCATCCACTTCTCGCGCAGCGCTTCCTTCTCGGGATGCTCCTTCACGACGTAGTTGCTCACCCACTCTGCGAGCCACACGTAGTCCGCGTCGCGCACCATCGCGTCGACTTCCTTCGCCGAGAGCTGCTTCGGCTTGAGGATGAGGATCGCGAGGAGTCGCGCGTCGACATTGCCGGTCTTCCAGAGCTCGAGCGCGAGCGCGTGGTCCGTCTTGATCTTCGCGGCGACCTTGCGGATGTCGCCCATCTGCACGCCGAACTGGTTGTCGCCGGCGCCGAGCTTCGTGTTGCGCGCGCGGACCTTGGGGTTCGCGAGCTTCTCGAGCTGGGTGAGGGCGTCCTTGACGGTCATGCGTACAAGCTATCCCATTCCGGGCGCAGGTGAAGGTTCGCTGAACAACGCGATGTAGCGCGCGAACCGGAACCGCCGATTGCGTGCCTGTCCGGTCATCTCTTCGAGTACGCCGGCGTCGACCAGCTTCGAGACGAGCGCGTTCGCGGTGGCGAACGTGCTGCCGATGAGCGCCTGTACGTCCTTCACGGATACGATCGGACGGTCGAACAGTGATTCGAGCACGCGATGTCCATTGCCGGCAGCGCGACTGAGCCGTGACGCGATCGCGGCGCGGTGTTCCTCCCGCAGCAGGAGGATCCGACGGGCGAGATCGGTCGCCTCATCGGCGACCTCAATCACGCCGCGGAGGAAGAACGCGATCCACTCCTCCCATGCGCCCGCCTCGCGGACCGCTTGCAGCCGGTCGTAGTACTGCTGACGGTGCTTCTTGAGATAGTGCGACAGATACAGCACGGGCTTGTGGAGGACGTTGGCCTCCGTGAGGAGGAACGTGACGAGCAGTCGGCCGACGCGTCCATTGCCGTCCAAGAAGGGATGGATGGTCTCGAACTGCACATGCGCGAGGGCGATCCGTAGAAGAGGAGGCAGGCTGCTCTCGCGGTGCAGGAACGACTCGAGGTCACCGAGGGCCCGAGGCACCTCGTGTGGCGGCGGTGGGATGAAGTCGGCCGAGGCGATCGTACTGCCGCTCGGCCCGATCCAGTTCTGACTGGTTCGCAGTTCGCCAGGCTGCAGTCGTCCGCCGCGCACACCCTGCATCAACTCGGCGTGTATCTCGCGGATCAGTCGGACCGACACGGGCAGGTCACGCAGGCGTGCGAGACCGTGGTTCATCGCACGGACGTAGTTGAGCACCTCATCCACATCGCGCGGGATGTGCAGATCGAGCAGCTCGGCTTCGGCGGCCAGCAGGTCCTGCAATGAACTCTGCGTTCCCTCGATCTGGCTCGAGAGCACGGCTTCCTTTCGGACGTACATGAACACGAACAGGTCCGGATTCGGCAGTGTGAGCACCGCGCCATCCAGGCGACCCAATGCACGATCGGCCACAGACAGAGTTCCCAAGAGCTCCGTCGTTACTTCGATTGGCGGATACGGCGGGAGCGGCTTCGGCAGGAATGCCTCATAGCCCGTTGGCTGCCGGACGTAACTCCCAGCTCGACTCCCGCGGTTCTGCGGTTCCATGCGATAGGAATCCGATAATATACAGTCGTATTTGTGGCTATATTATAGGTTGCCTTTAATATGGCGTCAATCGAGGCCGCTTATTATAGGCTGGTCGATGTACAGGGCGAGAATACAACCATCGGCGACACCCAAATGTCTTAGGTATCGTACTCTCAGGCATACCCGAGACCCTCCATGACCGACTCCCCGCTCCGCCTCCTCAAGGGCACGCTCGACGTGCTCATCCTCAAGACCCTCACTTGGGGCCCCGCGCACGGCTATGCGATCTCGCGATGGATTCGCCAGAGCTCGGGCGATGATCTCCGAATTGAGGAAGGCGCACTTTACCCTGCGCTGAGACGGCTCGAGGAGCGCGGGTGGATCGAGTCGGAGTGGCGGCAGAGTGAGGCCGGACGCGACGCGCGCGTCTATGAACTCACGGGTCCGGGCCGCGAGGCGCTGCGCGCCGAGGTCGCCGCCTGGGAGCGCTACGTCGCCGCGTTCGCACGTGTGCTTCAGGCGAGGCCGAAGGTGGAGGGGGTGCTCGCATGACACGCGAACGTGATGACGACGGCAAACTGCCGCTCTCTAAGGCGCCGCCGGTCGACGAGGACGTGCGCCGTGAGCTCGAGTTCCACATCGAGCTGCGCACGCGCGAATACCAAGAACGCGGCATGAGCGCCGACGACGCGCGCGCCGCCGCGCAGCGCGACTTCGGCGATCGCAGCGCGATCGAATCCGAGTGCCGCGAGATCGAACAGCGCCGCCGCACCGCGAACCGCCGCTCGCGCCGCCTCGAGGAACTCGCGCAGGACCTCAAGCTCGGCGCACGCGTACTGCGCAAGAGTCCCGGCTTCGCGATCGCCGCCGTGCTCACGATCGCGCTCGGCATCGGCGCGAACACCGCCGTCTTCTCGATCATCAACTCGGTGATCCTGCGGCCCCTTCCATATGAAGAGCCGTCACGGCTCGTCGTCGTGGCCGAGCAGCATGACAACGGGAATCCCTCCGACCTGCCCTGGCCGAACCTCGTCGACATCCGCGACCAAGTCTCGGCTTTCGACGCGGTGGCTGCGTACGGCGCGAGCATGGCGACCGTGCTTGACGCCGGGCCGGCGCGCCGCACGCGCGTCGCGTCGGTCTCCGACGGCTTCTTCCGCGTCTTCCCGATGCTCCCCGAGCGCGGGCGCCTCACGCTCCCCGATGACCACCGCCTTGGCGCGTCCCCCGTCGCGCTCGTGAGTCACGAGTTCTGGCGCGACCAGCTCGGTTCGCCCACGTCGCTCGACGACATACGCATCCGGCTCGACCGCCAGTATCAAGTCGTCGGCGTGCTGCCGCGTGGCTTCGACTTCCCGCGCGGCGCGCAGGTGTGGATGCCGCTCGAGCTCGACGACCCGGGCCGCTCGCGCACGGCGCACAACTGGGAAGCGGTCGGCCGCCTCGCGTCCGGCGCGACGCCCGAGGGCGCCCAGCGCGAGGTCGACGCGCTCTTCGCGCGATTGCACCCGATCCACTATCCCGACTTCGACGCCTCGGGTGGCGTCGTCGAACCACTCCAGGCGACGCTCACCGCCGGCACGCGCAAGCCACTCTTGCTACTGATGGGCGCATCGGCGCTGCTCCTGCTCGGCGCCTGCGCGAACCTCGCGAGCGCGATGCTCGCGCGCGGCATCGATGTCGCGGTGCGTACCGCGCTCGGCGCGACGCGCCAGCGCATCGTCCGACAGTTGCTCACCGAGAGCGCACTCATGGCCATGCTCGGCTGCGCCGCCGGCTTGGCGCTCGCCGCCGGCCTGCTGCGCGCGCTCGAGTTGCTCGCCCCCGCGACCATCGGCATGGATCGCGTGACAATCGACGCCTGGGTGCTCGGCTTCGCGATCGTCGTGACGGCCGTGACGGCGGTGCTCTTCGGCCTGCTTCCGGCGCTGCGGCTCGTCGAGAGCGATCCGTCATCGATGCTGCGCCATTCGCGCGGCACGCCGACGAAGGGCCGCGTGCTCGCGTGGAACCTGCTTGTGGTAGCCGAGGTCGCGATCGCCGTCGTGCTGATCAGCGGGGCGACGCTGTTGTCGCGCTCGTTCGCGAAGGTCATGGACCGCGAGCTCGGCTTCGATCCCGACCGTGTGCTCGCCGTCGGCGTTGACTTACCGCGGGTGACGTACACGACGCCGTCGCAGGTGCCGCAATTCCACGAGCGCTTGTATGAGACGCTCACGAGCACGCCCGGCGTCGTCGCCGCGGGGTTCGCGAACGTCATGCCGATGGGTGGCAACGGCCCGTCGGGGGCGATCGAGGTCGACGGCAAGCCGCATCTGCCGCAGGGACCGTTCACCGGCTACGGCATCTATCGCGTCGTCGGCGGCGACTTCTTCGGTGCGATGCGCATGCCGATCCTGCGCGGTCGAGCGTTCGGGCCGAGCGACGACGCGTCGGCGCCACCGGTCGTCATCGTGAACGAGGCGATGGCCGAACGCGAGTGGCCGGGCGAGGATCCGATCGGCAAGCGGCTCCGGCCGTATGGCATGGACCGCGGCGACGGTGAGCCGTGGGCGACCGTCGTCGGTGTGGTCGGCAACGTGCGATCGGCGAACCTCACTGACGACTTCCGCGCGACGGCGTACTACCCGCATCGCCAGCGGCCGGCGGGTCGCGCGTTGACGACGACGTGGGCGGTGCGCTCGTCGCTCGATGCCGACGCGCTCACGTCGTCGGTGCGCGCGGCCGTCGAGCGCGTCGATCCACAGGTGCCGCTCGAGATCCGGCCCGCCGAGCGACTCGTGTCGGCGCGCGTCGCCGACCGGCGGTTCACGATGCTCGTGATCTCCGGATTCGCCGTGATCGCGTTGTTCCTCGCGATCATCGGCATCTACGGCGTCGTGTCGTACACCGTCGCGCAGCGCACGCGCGAGATCGGCATCCGGCTCGCGCTCGGTGCGTCGCCCGGCGCGATGCTGCGCATGGTCGTCGGGGCGGCGATGCGAACGGTCGTGCCAGGGCTCGCGCTCGGCGCGCTGCTCACGTTCGCGGCGTCGGGGACGTTGCGGTCGATGCTCTATGAGATGTCGCCGCTCGAGCCGGTGTCGATGCTCGGGGCGGTGGGGGTGTTGGCGATCGCGGCGCTGGCGAGTTGTGTGGTGCCGGGGGTGCGGGCGACGCGGGTCGACCCGATCGTCTCGATGCGCGCGGAGTAACGACATTCAACGCCGAGGCGCCGAGGAGAAGCTGAGGGCCTCCGAGGAACGGCTCTGAAGGGGGCTTTTCGGGAGAGCGCTTCGCTCCGCTACGGTCTGAAGAGCTTCGCGAGGTCGATGCGAAGTTCCTGCGATGCTTCCTCGGGATGCCAGATCACTCGCTCGGTCTCGACGACGGGGAACAACTGCGCTGGCGTCCAGGTCTCGACAAGCTCCCGTTCGGGATCGACGAGCCAGAGTGTCTCAACGCCGTTCTCCTGATACAGCTTCCGCTTCTGGAAGCGATCGTGACGCGCCGTCGACGGACTCAGAACCTCCACGACGAGGCGCAGTCGGCGAATGTCCTTCCACTCGTGATCCGCATGCTCCGGCGCGACGACGAAGACGTCGGGCTGGACAAGCGAGTCATCGCTCCAGGAGATGTCGGCCGGGGCGACAAGTGCGTCACCGATCTGATGGCGCTTGCAGTACGCGCGCAAAGCCGTCAGGAGTTCCGCGACGACTTGCTGGTGCAGGCGTGCCGGCGCTGGTGTCACGAACAGCTCGCCCCACACGACCTCGTACCGATTGCCGTCATCCGGCATCGCACGGACCATGTCCGCGGTGTGATAATCATGCGCGAGGGGCATAGCCACAGGGTACGCTCGGCGAGGAGGAGGGCGCAAGAGAGCACAGGGGGCAGCGTACGTCATGGCCCTCGGCATCACGTCATCGATTCCTTTTCTCTATGGTTGCGCTGTCCCTCCGCCCTTGCGGCTAACGCGCGCCCCCGCGCAATTCTCGCGATGCCTTCCGGCCGCCGCCTCGTGCCGCCCATCGTCAACGGGCTCGCGATCCTCGCGGCAGGACTCGTCCCGTGGCACCTGCTGTCGCAGCTCAACGCGCGCGTGCGTCCGGACCTGCCCTGGGCGGCGCTCGTGTCGATCGCGTATCTCACGATCGGCTTCGTATGGCTCGCTGGGTTGGGGCCACCGCGGGGCAGCGCGGCCTCGCGTCGAGAGCTCATGCGTCTGTGGCCGCCGCGCGCCGTTGAGGGCGATGGCGTTCCCATCGGCTCGATCGCGGCGCTCTTCCTCCTCTATGTCGCGTGGACGGCGATGGGCCGCCTCGCGCCGCCGCCTGACCTGAGCGCGTACCCGACGACCGCGTATCGCTGGTCGATGTTCCTGATGGGTGGCATCACCGCCGGCATCGTGGAGGAGGTCGCGTTCCGTGGTTACATGCAATCGGGCATCGAGCGCTTCGACCGGCAGAATGCCGTCTGGATCACGAGCGTCGTGTTCGTCTTCGCGCATGCGACACAGGGACTCGGCGCGATGCTCGCGCTCGCGCCGGGTCTCTTCATCGCGTCGATGCTCTATGGGATGCTTGCGCAGCAAACGGGCACGATCCTGCCAGGCATCGTGATCCATGTGCTCGGCGATCTCGCGCGCGTGTACTTCGGCGTGTTGCGTGGGGACGGAAGCGTCCTGTTCGTTGAGTGATCAGGGCGCGAAGAGTCGCGTGAGCTCGATGACGAACGGCCGTGCGACGCCGGCGGGCTGCCAGCTGAGTCGCTCGGTCTCGACGACGGGCAGCGTCGCGCCCGGCGTCCAGACCTCGACGACACGGCGTTCGGGATCGAGGAGCCAGATCGTCTCGATCCCTTGGCGCTGATAAAGGACGCGCTTCGTGAAGCGATCGCGCCGGGAGGTCGATTCGCTCAGCACCTCGACCACCAATCGTAGGCGGGGTGCCTCCGGCGGATCCTTCTCGGTCGTCAGCCCGGTCGGCACCACGAACACGTCAGGTTGGACGAGCGTGTCATCGCTCCACGTGACATCGGCCGGGGCGTAAAGCGCTTCGAGTCCGCCGATCTCGTCGCAGGCATCAGCGAGCCAACGAAACAATCGACCCGCGATCCTCTGGTGATTCCATCGCGGCGCCGGCGTCACGAGCAGTTCGCCCCAGACGACCTCGTACCGCTTGCCGTCGTTCGGCATCGCGCGGACCATGTCCGCCGTGTAGTAGTCGTGCGCGAGGGGCATGGCCACAGGGTACGCTCGGCGAGGAGGTCGGCGCAATAGAGCACGGGGGCCAGCGTACCCCCTGGCCCCCGCGATCATCTCATCGAAACATCTCCTCTATAGATGAGGCAACGCCTCAATCCGGCTTGTACAGCGCCGCGTCAAGGATCGACCAGAGGTGCACGAGCCAGCCGAGGAGGATGATCCAGAGCACGCTCGCGAGCACGAAGTGCACGAGCGCCTTGAACGGCCGGCCCTGCACGAGCTGGCCGAGTCCCGGGATGAAGAAGCTGCAGACGGCGGCGATGACGTTGCCGGTGGAGCCTTGGCCGGCCATGGGACCTCCGAGCGTCAGGGGATGGCGTCACCCCAACCTACGGATGTCGGCCCGCGCTTGCTTCAACGTGCCGGCAGCCAGCCCCAGTCCGACCGCGCGACGAGCGTCGTCGCCATGCGCTCGAGCCCCTCGGCGTCGATCTCATCGAACCGCGCGACGCTCGGACTGTCGACATCGAGCACGCCGAGCAGCCGGCCATCCTTCACGAGGTGAATGACTACCTCCGACCTCGACGCCGCGTCGCAGAAGATGTGTCCCGGGAACTCATTGACGTCTGGGACGACGATCACACGACGCTCGGCCGCCGCCGTCCCGCAGACGCCGCGCCCCATCGCGATGCGCACGCATGCGATCTTCCCTTGGAACGGCCCGAGCACGAGGTCGCCGCCGCGCAGGAAATAGAACCCCGCCCAGTTGATGTCGGGCAGCGCCTCGAAGAGCATCGCCGCCATGTTCGCGGTGTTCGCGAGCGCGTCGCGCTCTTCCTCGAGCAGCGACTCGAGTTGCGCGTGGAGCTCGGCGTACGCGCCGGGCTTCGGGAGGCCGGGGGTGGTGTGGAGGACGTGCATACCAAGTTGAATCTAGCGAGTGGACGTCTGCCCACATCGACAGGCGACGGTCGGGTCGAACGAGCATATTTCTGGGACCGTGCGAAGCTCTTCACTACGCTGATGCGATCCTGCCGACTCGCTATACGAGTCCTCGCGCTCGTCACCTTCACCGCCTGCGACGAGCCGCCGGTCGCGGAGTGGCGGGCCATTCACGTCAAGCCGACGCGCGCGACTCCGGCCGTTTCCATCGTCTCCAGCGACGAAGTCCTCGACGTGGCCTGGGCGGCCGAATCCACACTGTTCGTCTCGACGCTACTGGGTCAGCAGCTCGATCTCATTCACTGGAACGGAACGCGCCTGCGGGCAGTCGCGAGGAAGGGAAACGGCCCTGGAGAGGTCCAAGGCGCGGCCTGGCTGCTGCGACGCGATGATTCGACGCTCGTCAGCGTCGACATCATGCAACCGCGCATCGCCTGGTGGTCTCCTTCCGGAGACTTAAGGCACGAGGTGACTCCAGAACTCCCGTTCATCACCGGCGCATGGAGTACCCGGGCAGGACTCGCACTCCGCATCGCCCGACCGACGCACACGTCATTCACGTGGTTCGACGATTCCGGCCGTGTCCTCCTCAACCGTGGATTCGCTGCGGCGCGCAACTCCTCGACTACGTCCTGCGGCTCATGCGCGACCGCGGTCGGCGCCGATGGATCGATCGCGATGGCGATCGCCGACACCAGCTACCGATTCCTTCGCGTCGGTCCGGACGGCGATACGCTCCCACCCGTGCGGCGCTTGGGCGATCCGCTCGTGCGCTTCTCTCCGTCCCAGCAAGATTCGCTCGAGGTGCGCGCGCGACAGATCGAGGCGTTGATGGACCGCGTCGGCGCGGACGCACGCACGCGTGCCAGGTTCCGGACTCGCATGTACCCAGAGTTCCTTCCGCGCTTCATGCCTCGGTCCGTCTTCCTTGACAGCGACGAGCGCCTCTGGGTGCAGCGACAGGTCACATACGGCGATTCGGCTGAAGTCGACCTCTTCGGCGCAGACTCTGACTATCTGGGTACGATGCGCCTTCCACCCGGCTCGACGCTTCGTCGCGTGAATGCATCCCGGTTGCTCGTGTCGATCATCGATCCGCGGGGAATGACGACGATCGCAGAGTTCCGTCTCGTCGACTAGCGATGGTCACTGATCGATCCTTCCATCGAGGAACGGCATCACCGCCCCCACCAGACTGGGCGAGTACAGGATGTCATAGTGCGTCGCCCCCGGCACGATCGCGAGACGGTTCTTCGACATCCCCTCGCGTTGCCAGCCACCATCCTTGAGGCCGCCGCCGAGTGCCTTGAACATGTCGACGATGTGCTCGGGGCGGTACATGTCAGCGTCGCCGAACGCGATCAGCGTCGGCATCATGAGCTTCGCGAGGTCGGCCTGGTAGTCGAACTCCACGCGCATGTAGTCGCCGATCGTCTGGAGCAGCCGCGGGAACTCGTTCACGTCGGGCGCGACCTTCGCGTACTCGGTGAACATCGGGGTGTCCTTCAGCATCGGCGCGAACTCGGCGCCCATCATCGTCTGCTGCGCGCGGATCTCCGGATAGAAGCCATCCGACGAGTAGCCGGCCGAGATCATCGCGAGACGGCGCACCTTCTCCGGATGCCGCACGGCCATCTGCATCCCGACGCCGCCGCCGAGCGAGTAGCCGAGCACGTCGACCTGCTTGTGGCCGAGCTTGTCGATGAGTGCGGCCATGTCATTGCCCATGAGGGGCAGCGTGAACTCGCGCTCGCCGAGCGGCGTGCGGCCGTGGCCCTGGAGATCGACGAGGATGACCTGGCGGTTCGCGGTGAGCTGCGGGAGGATCGGCGCGAACATGCTGCCCATGCCGAGCCCGCCATGGAGGACGAGCAGCGGCTCGCCGGCGCCGTGGATCTCGTAGTAGTAGTCGACGCCGTTGAGGAGGGCGCGGGCGGATGCGGGCATGCGGGTGACTCCGGTGCGGTGTGTGAGGTCGTTGATGGCTCGCTTGTATGGGTTAGACGGCGGTCGCATCAGAAACTCATCGGTCGGTCGCGAACGCTAGGGTCGCAGTACCCACTCCGAGTAGCGCTGCCAGGTCTGCCGGAAGCGTCCGCTCGGAAGCCGTCGCCAGAACAGACCGCTTGTCGCGAGCAGCGGTCCACTCGCTGACGCGCTCGGCGGCGCGAAGATCACTTCGCCACCGGCGAGCTCCCCCGATCGGTCCGGGTTCCAGTACGTCCAGCGAACGTCAACGAGTGCGCCGAAGGCGTCCAAGCGCATCGTGCCTTCGAGGCCGCTGCGGCGCCCCTTTCGAGGACAGAAGCGAATCGTGGTGAGTCTCGAGATTGACTCTACCATTCTGAAGGTGTGCGCTCCTCCGAACAGCGAATCCCCGAAATGTCCGGACAGCTCCGCGTGCAGCGGTGGGTAGCCCCACACCCCGAACAGCTCTTGGCTGTGACCGCTTCGTAGTCTCCTGACATAGCCGCTCGATGCGATCTGCGCGCGGGCGCCGATCATGCCCTCTCGCGTGTATCCGCGCGTGCCTTCGGTCGATGGCGATCCGTCGAAGACGCGCTCGGTGAGCTGGCGTGCGGGAAGGAATCCGATCCGACGGACGAGTATCGCGCGCGCGCGCGACGCATCGCTTCCATTGAACGAAGCTCGTCCGGCGCTATCGGTCCTCGCCACAGCGATCCGTGACGTCGCGCTCCACCATTCGACCGCGGCGGCGGGCACCGGAGCGCCGGTTTCGCTTCGGACGGTGACTGTCGTCTGCGCGTCGAGATGGATCGGCGATAGGATCGTGGCGCAGAGCAGCCATCGGGCCGTGGAGATTGACAGCACGAACGTCGTCCGCATGGTCTTCTGCGAGGGGAAGGTCCGTAACGGCGCTCGATAGTAGCGCGGTGGGTGAGGGACTGCCAATCGACAGACATGGCTTGTCGACGATGTTGTGCGACTTGTCGTCGTCGTTAGGGGACTTGTCGTCAATCGTGATCGACTTGCGATTGGTCTCGATCGACTGGTCGCGAGACTCGGTCGACTTGCCATCAATGTCGGCATTCTTTCCCTCGATGACAGCTGACCTTTCGAGGATGGAAATGCGCTTGTCACCACCGTCGGCACACTTGAAGCGTCTGCAGGTCAACGCATCATCGCTGCTGGCGAACGCCCTCTTGTTCACGACGCGCTAGGCGCCGCTGTGATCTTGCGTGTCGTCGAGGGGCTTCTGCTCGTCGCTGCTATCAATTTGCTATTCGCGCGTCGGCTTTCACTTGTCGTGCCTGTCGATCCATCCAACGCGACTGTCGGCTCATCAGGTGCGATTCTCGGGTCTCTCGGCGCGACTGTCGGTCCACCGCGTGCGAATGTCGGTTCACCCGGCGCGATTGTCGGTTCGTGGCTCGTGGTGGATGGTACCTCAAGTGCGAGTGGTGGCTCATTACTCGACACTTTCGGGCCCCTACGCGCGATTCGGGAGTTGCGAAACTCAAGTCACGGACCGCGAATCGGAAGTCACGGACTGCGAATCGAGTTTAACGAGTCGTGAGGAGGAATCCTCCAAGCCGAGCCATCCTTCCACCGATCTCGAGCTGCGTCTCACGTAGGTGAACGTGCAAGTCACCGAGCGTGTGGCTCGTTTCACGTAGGCTGACGCGCTACTCCAGAGCAGTGACTTGGAAGTCCGAGACGTCGCGCCGACTGGTCCTGAACTAGAAATCGAGTTTCACGGAGTCGAACGCACGTTCCACCGGCGTGGAGCTTCAATCCACCGAGCTCGAGCGACTTGGTCTCGTCCGCGATGTGCGAGGAACGCGCCGTGACGCGACTTTCACGGACTCGGAGTGAGCGTCCTCCGAGCGCGACGTTGAATCCTCGGAGCGTGACGTCCTACTCCTAGACTGTGAGCGGGCACTCCAGGGCGGTGAGCCGCCACTCCATTACTCGAGCGGTCTATCCTCCGATGCGAAAGGAGAATCGCCACACATCACGCCCAGATCGCCATAGGCAATCCACACCCATCGAGCTGCGGAGGGCCGTCCGGGATGCACTTGGCCACACCTCTATGCATCCGCTCGGCAGACCAGAGCGCCGCGAGAGAATCGAGGATGTCATCGTCTGCGGCGACCTTGCTCTTTAGGGCCTTCCGTGCGGTCTCGAATGCACCGGGGAAGCGGGTCTCTACCAGAGTGAACCGCTCGACGAAGCCAAGGCCATCGCGCTTCGGGTGGCTCATCGGTGAGCCGCCATTCCACACACAAAAGCTGACTTCGGGATGGATCTCGCGGACGCGACGCCTCGCCGACTCATCGCGACGGAGCGCTTCATCAACCTCACGGATCTTCGCCATGATGGCGAACGCCTGCTTACTCAGCTTCTTGCCATGCGCATCGAATGACAGCGCGCAGGCGTCCTCGTATGTCGCGGCGCCGAGCGCGGCGCGTACTGGTGCGGGAAAGACGCTCGAGCCCCGGATCCCAAGCAGTGCACGCGCGGCCTGATCGGTAGGTCGAGCGCCTTGCTCCGTGAGACCGATCGGGATGTCGACCGCGATGATGGCAAGATCGCCGGACGCATGCAGCAGTCGTTCGAATGTCGGGTAAACGGCGATCTGGACTGACGACTCGCCTGCGGGCGCACTTGCGAGCAACCAGCCGCCCCGACATCCGTCGACGCCTCCGATCGGCGCGCTCATGCGGTCCGCCTCACCGGGCTGCCTCGCTGGAACACGGTCCTTAGTCCCTGGTCATCGGGCAACACGAGCCGCCGCTCGCGAAGGCAGAACGGCAACGCCCACAGCCGGAGACTCGATTCACTGAACTCGAAAACCGGCAACGGTCGGTCGAATCTGTCCGTCCGCGGATATACAAGCGCCATGTCTCCGACACCCTCGAGGTAGGCCTCGCCATACGCGCGCAGCTGATAGAGATCCCCCTGGGCTATACCGTACTTGTGGCTTGCATCTCCGAGGGACGCGTCCAGCTCCTTCCACTTGGTGTCGAGCAGAAGCACGGTGCGCGTACCGTCCTTGATCACGATATCCGGCTTCAGCTGGAACCACTGCTGTCCTTCGTGCTTGACGAGCCACCGCTCGCGCGACTGCGTACGCAGCCGCAACGCCGGAGCCAGGCGACGTGTCAGGTGCTTCGCGACGAACGCCTCGAAGAGCTTCTCCATCGGGAAGAGCAGCGACGGCGCGTCGTGCGAGCCAGTCCCTGTCAGCGGCGACTGCTCCCGCAGGATCAGCGTCGCCCACGAAACCGCGTCGGCGTAGTGCGACATGCTTCGATCGAGCTGTACGCGCCCCACGTCGACCTCCGGTTGCGCGCTCATTGGCACGTCGGCGAACGCGAACTCAAGCTCGCGCGCGAGTCGCTGGTGCTCGGCGAGCCGCGTCATCGACAGTACCTGACAGAGCGCGGTTCGAATCAGGCGATTCTCCGGCCGGTCGACGAGGAACTCATCGTGCCGCACGTAGAAGCGGTCGGCGCGCACAAGGTTCTGCCGCAGGTG